>DATCUL010000324.1:0-6138 GCA_036567405.1 Methyloversatilis sp.
TCATTCCGCTCGGCGTCGCCTACTGGACGCGACTGGTCGAGCGCTACCTGGCGCGCGACTGAGCCTTGTCCGCTCAGGCGCTGCGCAGATGCAGCGCGCGCGCGACCAGGATGGCACCGACCGGCATCGCGATGCCGATGACGACGACGGTCACCAGCAGCGCTGTCAGGTCGTCGTAGCGGGCGGCACTGAGTACGGCGCCGGTCGCCGGATCCTTCACCTCGCGTGCCAGAACATAGATCTGGTTCAGGTATTTGGTGCCCAGCTGGCTTGCTGACAGCGCGAGATTGGTGAAGGATGCCATCACCGCAAAGAAGGTGGCCTTCAGGTGCGACGGCGCTGAATTGGCGATCCAGGCCAGCATCGGAATCATCGAAATCTGGCCCAGCGGCGATTCGAGTGCGGTGTCGACCAGCGCGATGAAGCGCGCGTCGACCACGCCTCCTGTCATCTTCGATGTCCATTCGTGCAGGCCCATGCTCATGCCCAGCGTCGGCATCGACAGCACGAAGCTGGTCGCGGTCAGGAAGCCGACCACGTACAGGATCGATCGCTCGGCCATGAAGCGCCGGAACATGAACATGCCGGCCAGCGTGAGCGCGCTGCCGATCAGCGACAGCACGGAAAAGAAAGCCTGGTCGAAGCCCAGCACGTCTATGGTCCACCAGGACACGCCGGGCCCGGGCGACGGCGTGGCGCGGAACATGAAGATGACCAGCGCGGTGCCGATCAGCGTGTTGCGCGCCGCAGGTTCCAGTTCACGGGTCAGCTTCGCCATCAGGAAGGCGATGATGGCGAACGAGCCCAGGAAGATGACCTCCTGCGACCATCTGAAGTCGGACAGCCCCATGGTCAGCGTAAAGACGACGAACACCAGGCTGCCGCCCAGTATCCACCAGTTGGGTTGGGTGTTGCCGTCGCTGTCGCGCAGCAATTCCACGGCGTCCGCCCGCGATGTGCCGCGCGCCATCAGGGCCTTGATCCGGCTGCGCCTGAGCCACGCGGCAAAGGCCACGCCGGCGACCGACACCGCGGGAATCGCCAGCGCCGCCAGATAGACGTTGCGGTAGATCTGCGCCTTCTGCGCTTCCGGCAGCGATTCGGTACCGGAGAACACGTACAGGTTGATCAGCGCAACCAGCACGCTGCCGCCGATGATGGCGACCCGCCCCAGCGTCTGCATGGTCGTGTGCATCAGCCGGATCTGTTCGGCCGGCACCGGCGATCCGTCGTCGTCCACATGCGGTACCGCCTCGACCGTCATCGCATCGGCCACCGCGTCCTGCAGCACATAGCCGACCGGACTGAGCAGCGCGCTGAGCACGAACCAGGTGTTGACCGGCAGCACGGCCGCCATCGCGTCACGTTCGGCGATCAGTCCGGCCATGATGAGCAGGCTGGCGGCGATGATGCCCGCACCAAGGTAGATCAGCAGGCTCTTGTAGCGCCACAGCAGATCGACCAGATGGCCCAGCGGTATCTTGAGCGCCCAGGGAATGCCAACCCAGAAGCCGAGCGCGGCCAGGAATTCCGCCGACAGCCCGAGGTAGTCCTTGACGAAGAAGGTGCCGACGATGCCGGTCAGTCCCTGAATGCCGGCCGCCATATAGACCATCAGCGGCGGCAGGTAGGAGACGCGCATTTCGCGTCCGAGAGCCAGTATGTTCAGATCGATCCAGCGCAGGAGTCGTGATGTCATGGG
This sequence comes from Methyloversatilis sp., assembly GCA_036567405.1. Classification (GTDB taxonomy): domain Bacteria; phylum Pseudomonadota; class Gammaproteobacteria; order Burkholderiales; family Rhodocyclaceae; genus Methyloversatilis. Next base: position 1,703 of record DATCUL010000324.1, read on the forward strand.
TTGTCGTTCTTGTTGCCGGCGTGCGTCAGACCGGCAAGCATAGGGCGAATTCCGTTTCCGGCGCACCTTGGCGCATGCAAAAAGCCGGTATGCTCCGACGTCGTTCCCACCCGCCGAGAATGGAGATCGACGTGCGTCTGTTTGGCCGCAACGCCGCAAACGATGTGCTGCATCCGCTGCGCCAGATCCGGCTGTTCTCGTCGCTGAATGCACGCGAACTGGTCGTGGTGCAGGCTTTGCGGCATGAGCGTCGCTACCTCGCCGGCGAAATCGTGTTCGACGAGGGCGATGATGGCGAAGCCATCTACGCGATCGTCTCCGGCGAGGTCGAAATCCTGCAGTCCGGCGACGAACGTCTGACCCGGCTGGCGCTGCTGGGGCCGGGCGAGGTGTTCGGCGAACTGGCGCTGCTCGATCAGGCGCCGCGGGCGGCACAGGCGCGTGCCCACGCCGACTGCCTGCTGGTGGTGTTCTTCCGCGCCGACTTCATGAGCCTGCTTGAAACCCACCCGAAGATCGCATCGAAGATCGCGCTGGCGCTCGCGCGCCATCTGGGCGGGCGGCTGCGCCAGGCCAATGCCGGCGTGCGTCAGGCGGGCCATCTGTGAGGCCGCAAGCGTGAGGCGGCTGCAGCCGTCGGGTGCGGGACCGCTGGCCTGGTGCGGCATCCTGCTGGTCACCACCATCACGCTCTGCATCTTCCAGCAGATGCTGTGGCTGGTGCTGCCTTTCCTGTTCGGGCTGATCGCCTACTACTTCCTGTATCCGCCGATGCAGCGACTGATCTTCGCCGGCTTCTCTCAGGCGGCGGCCGCCAACATCACGGTCGGTGCTTTTGCGCTGCTGCTGACGGTGTGCTGTGCGCTGATGCTGCCATGGTTCGCGGCGCACGCGGTCAGCGCGCAGGAGACCGGCCTGCGCTATCTGCAGGGCGGGCTGTCGCTGCTGGACCAGACACTGCGCGCGATGGAAGCACAGTCGCGTTTCATGCGCGAGGCCCGGGTGGCGGATGCGGTGTCATCGCACATTGCTGCCGCAAGCGCCGGGTTCGCGCAGGATCGGCTGCCGGCGCTGGTGATGTCGGTCGCTGCATGGCTGCCGTCGGTCATGCTGGCGCCTTTCCTTGCCTACTTCTTCCTGCGCGACGGCCGGCGCTTCCAGCGCTTCCTGGCGCGTGCCGTTCCCAACGCCTACTTCGAGCGCACGCTCTACCTGCTGTATGAGGTGGACCGTACGACCCGCGCCTATTTCCAGGGCCTGATCAAGCTCACAGTGCTCGATGCGCTGTGTCTGGCGGCCGGGCTGTGGCTGATCGGCCTGTCCTCGCCGCTGCTGCTGGGGCTGATCACCGCCGTGCTGGCCTGGGTGCCCTATGTCGGCTCCATCCTCGGCTGCGCGCTGGTGGTCATGGTCGCTGCCACCGATTTCCCCGGCTCACCGTCGATCGCCTACGCTTCGGTCGGCCTGTTCGTGCTGGTACGCCTGCTCGACGACTTCATCTTCATGCCGCTGACCATAGGGCGGAGCCTGAAGATACATCCGCTGATCACCGTGCTGATGATATTCGTCGGCGGCGCGGTAGCCGGCGTGGCCGGCCTGCTGCTGGTGCTGCCCGTGCTCGGCGTGGTGATGGTGATCGGCGAGACGGTCAGCATCGTCGCATCAGATCCGCGGCTGCACGCGCGTCATGCGCACGCGCGTCGGCTTCGGCTGCGGTCGGTCACGCGGGATCTGGACTAGTCGTGCTTACTCAGCCGGCCATGTTGCGCATGTGGTCGGCAAGATCCTCCAGCGCCTTCCACAGTTGTTCGTTCGCCTCGTCCGCCGGCAGCACTTCGTGTATCGCCAGACGCATGCACATCAGCCACTGGTCGCGTTCCGCCTCGCCGATCTGGAACGGCAGATGACGCGCGCGCAGGCGCGGGTGCCCGTAAGCCTGGACGAACAGCTGCGGGCCTCCCAGCCAGCCGGACAGATACATGAACAGTTTCTGGGCCGAGCCTGACAGGTCAGCCGGGTGCAGTTTCCTGACGCCGTAGGCCTCCGGCAGCGTATCCATCAGTTCGTAGAAGCGGTTGACCAGCTTGCGTACGGTCGGCTCGCCGCCAATGTGGTCATAGAAGGTCGTGGCAGTCTGGGTCATGGCGTCGATGCAGTTCGGTGATCCGTGATTTTATATCGCGATGCCCCGCAGACTTTGGTCGCAGCGCGGGCGTTTTTCGCGGGGCCGCCTGCGCGGACGGCATAGAATCCGCCTCGCCGTTGCCCATCCACCCGAAGGATTCAAATGAAAACGCTGCTTTTCTACGACAGTGTGGTCGTGCTGAACCGCGACACGCACCGCGAACTGCGCCTCAAGCCGCAGGACAACCTGCGCTTTGCTGCGAGCACCAACTGCGTGCCGCTCGCGCTGGTGGAGTTCGGCGATGTGGCCCGCGAATACCCCATCGTGTTCGCCAAGCTGCCGGGCGGTCTGGTGCCGGTGGCCCTGCTCGGCCTGCGTGATGCGGAAAACCTCTATCTGGATGCCGACGGCAAGTGGGACGCGCGCTATGTGCCGGCCTTCGTCCGCCGCTATCCCTTCGTTGCGGTGCAGGACAACAATGCGCCCGACAAGCTGCTGGTCTGCATGGACGAGCAGTTTCCAGGTTTCAATACGGAAGAGGGCGAACGCCTGTTCGACGAAGCCGGCGCCGAAACGGCGTTCCTGAAGAACGCGCTGGCTTTCGTGCAGGGCTACCAGAACGAGGCTCAGCGTACGGCGGAGTTCTGCCGCGAAGTCGAACAGCTCGGCCTGCTGAATGAAATGAGCGCCATGGCGGAACTGAACGACGGCCGCAAGTTCCGCCTCGACGGCCTGTGGGTGATCGACGAGGCCAAGCTGCAGGCACTGTCGGCGGCGGCGGCGGTGGATCTGTTCCGCCGTGGCTGGCTCGGACTGGTGTACGCGCAGCTTCTGTCGCTCGGCCATCTGCGCGTGCTGCTTGACCGCACGGCGACTCGCGGTGCTGCCGATCCGGCACCAGAGGTGGCACCTGAGGCGGAAGACAGCACGGTGCACTGAGGAACCGTCACTGCGGTGAAGGCTTGTCCTTCGGGGTGACGACGCCCGGACGGGTCGGCAGCCACAGGCTGGCGGTGAGACCGCCGCCTTCGCGCGCCACCAGATCGAAACGGCCGCCGTGCGCGCGCAGCGTGCGTTCGACGATGGCCAGCCCGAGACCGGCGCCGCTCTGGCCGGCGCGCGAGTTGTCCAGACGGGTGAACGGTCGCTTCAGGCGGTCTATCTGCTCCGGCGGAATGCCCGGCCCGCGGTCACTGATGTCGATCCGCGCCTCGTGGCCGACCACCACGCAGGACAGCTCCACCGGCTTGTCCTCACCGGCGTGGCGCAGGGCGTTGTCGACCAGATTGTTGATGCAGCGGCGTATCGCCAGCGGCCGGAAGCGCATGGCCGGCACCGGATCTATGCGGGTCGCACTGACCGGAAAACCATGCCGGGTGTAGGACTGCGCGGCCTCCAGAACCAGACTCGCGAGGTCGCCGGTGATCGGCTCCTCGCCGGTCGTGATGCGCGCGAAATCGAGGAACTGGCCGATGATCTTGTCCATGTCGTCGATGTCGGCACTCATGCCGCGCACCGTCGCCGGGTCAAGTCCGGCCATTTCCATGTCCAGCCTCAGCCGGGTCAGTGGCGTACGCAGGTCGTGCGAAATGCCGGCCAGGATCAATGCGCGCTCATCCTCGATGCGCGCCAGGTCGTCGGCCATCTGGTTGAAGGCGTGTGCCACTTCGGCCAGTTCCTCGGCACCGCGTTCGGGCAGCGGAGCAGGGCGCTCGCCACGGCCGATGGCGCGTGCCGCGCGCTTCATCGCCGACAGTGGCAGCGTCACCCGCCGCACGATCAGGTAGGCACCGCCGAGCGCCAGCAGCAGCGCCGCCGTGCCCCAGCCAATCAGCTCGAGCGCGAGCGGCCGCTCGATCCGGTTGCGCGGCAACATCAGCCAGTAGTCATCGACGCCTTCGTTGTCGGCGATGCTGAAGCTGACGAACAGGCCGCTCTGCAGCCCTTTGGAGACGACGATGCGGGTACGCGGGTCGAGCCGTTTGCGCAGTTCCTGTTCGATCGGCACCAGTGTGCGGTCGCCCTCTATCGGTTCGAAATCCGGAATGTCGCCGTCCGGATAGATGCGCAGGCCTTCACGCATCGACAGCTCGGTCAGCAGTTCCAGCCGCCGCTGCGGGTCGGCGCTGACCAGCGACGCGCGCGTCAGGTTGATGACGCTGATGATGATCTGCGCTGCCTGCTGTGTTCGCGGAATCTGCTCGAGCCAGGCGTAGATGCCCGACCAGGCGAGTACGGAGGCGGTCAGCAACGCGGCCAGCAGCAGGAAGGTCCGTGCCAGCAGCGAGCGCGGCAGCAGCGGGAAGCGGCG
>DATCUL010000325.1:0-2378 GCA_036567405.1 Methyloversatilis sp.
CCGGTCGATACCGGCTTCCGCGGGAGACAGCACTGTCGTGGCGTACATCGCGCTCTCCTTCCGGTACTCGGGCAGGCTGATCGATCAGACTTCGGCCGGTGCGTGCGTGTAGCACTTCTTCGGACACACCTTCGAACAGGCCTGGCAACCGATGCAGTTCGCCTGGTGTCCGATGGTCATCACCTTGCGCTCGTACTCGTCGTCGTCATCGTCGTTGTCCGGATCGACCACGACCAGATCGCCGTCCTCGGTCATGCCGGCCAGCGCCAGCACGTTGTTGGCGCACACCTTCACGCAGCGGGCGCAGCCGATGCAGGTTTCCTGGTTGAGCTTGCTGACGAATTTCGGGGTCCAGATTTCGCCGCTGGGCAGCGTGACGGAAAATGTGGCCATGATGAATCCTTCGATCTAGCGGCCGGTCCGGCAGCGCGTTGCAGGGAGCGCTGCCGGACTGCCGGGGTTGGGCCGGGGCAGCGGGCGCTACCACGGCCTGCGGCGCTGCGCCCGTATCAGGCGGTCGCGGACGCCAGCTCCTTGCGCGCCGCCATCAGCGACTTGTGCGCCTCGTATGCGGTCTGCGCGACCTCGGGAATCCGCTCCCAGTTGGTCGGCAGGTCTTCCGACAGATCGTGCAGATCCATCTTGGCCTGGGTCGCCCGGGCGTTGAGCTTCTTCACTTCGGCCTTCAGGGTTTCGATGTCCGGCATGGCGCGCTCCTCAACCCCAGGTGGCAACTTCGTTGTACTTGGTCACCATGTCGACGCCCTCGTCGACGAACTTCTGCCCCGCCTCGGCCAGCTTGGCGAGCGACGGGAAGCCGAAGCGATGGGCATCGCGCAGCTGCTTGTTCACCGCGATCAGGCGACCGGCGATCAGCACCATGCGGCCGAAGCCTTCGTGCGACATCTTCATCATCGGCGTCACCATCACCTTGGTGGCGCGTTCGATGGTGAGTCCCACGGCGTTGAAGAACAGCTCGATGCGCCACAGCGTTTCCGGGTCGGGGTCGCCCATGATCGGCAGCGCGCGGCGTGCCTCGGCGCTCAGGATGTAGGGTTCGAGCAGCTGCGCGTCGCTCTTGCCTTCCCAGGCGCCGTGCATGTCCTGCGCGCGGAACTGCTTGATCAGCTCGCTCAGGAAGGGCGTTGCCAGTGCCGCGCTGTCTTCCGCAGTGATGTCCAAGGTTTCAGCCATGTTGCTCTACCTCGTCTTCGAAATCGAAATCGCGCCGCGCGCCCTTTTCCAGTGCCTTGCGCAGCCACGGCGGCGGCGTGCCGCGCAGCACTTCCTGCAGCTTGTCCAGGATGTCCATGATGGGTTCCGGCTGGCTCACCTTGATCGGGTGGATCTTGCTGGCCACCACGCGCGCCGCCGCCGAGCCGCCGATGGCGGCGACATAGACGATGGCGACGTCCTTGATCGCCTCCAGCTTGGGCGCGAGCTTGTCCTCGTCGCCGTCCTCGTCGAGCTTGCCGCCGAAGTCGAAGCTTTCGAGAAAGTGGTAGCCGTCGCGGTCGATCTCGTACACCGCGAGGTGTTTGGCCCAGCCGAAGTGCGCGTCGACGCACTGCTTGTCCTGGGTGGCGAAGGCGATCTTCATCATCTGCTCCTCATGGTTTCGATCAATGGCCGGCGTCAGGCGCCGACCGCGTCGGGTGCGACATCGACTGCCGGGGTGGAACTGCTGCAGCCACAGCCGCCGCTGCTGCACGACGTGGCATCCGCGCCGCTGGCCGCACGCCGGCTTTCTTCGGGCAGCGGCCAGTCCTGTGGCGTGTTCTGGTGTTCGTCGGCGAGGAAGGTGTTGGCCCAGCCGTTGATCAGTTCCCGCGTGCCGCGGTAGCCCACCATCAGCATGTGCGCCGCACCGAGGCGGTCGAACATCGGGATGCCGACGCGCGACAGCGGCACGCCAAGCCGCTCCGCCGCCTGGCGGCCGTGCGAGTGCGTGATCAGCAGTTCGGCGCCGCCCGCCTTCGCGCGGATTTCGAGATCTTCGAGATCGCCGACCAGCACCTCGGCGCAGGGCACGGCGTCAAGCACGCGGGAATGCGTGGTGGTGACCGCAGCGACGATCTCCGCGCCCATTTCGGCGGCGGTGGCGGTCAGCGCGTACAGCAGGTCCGGTTCGGCGGCGATGGCCAGCCTGCGGCTGCCGACCCAGAAATGGGCGTCGAGCATCGAGTCCTGCAGCTGGCTGCGCTGGCGGCGGTATTTCTGCGGCACCGGACAGCCGGACAGCTGCGACAGGTGATGCAGGAAATCGTCGACCGCGGCCAGACCGGTCAGCCGGTCGAACACGCGGAAAGGCACGCCGCAACGTTCCTCGATCGCGGCGGCAGCCGGGTCCATGCGCGCGCCGACGGCCAGCGTGGCCT
>DATCUL010000326.1:0-3373 GCA_036567405.1 Methyloversatilis sp.
CAGGCCGGGAATATGGACGCCAGCGTCGAGCAAACGGCTTGCGCCCTCCTGGAACATCCAGGCGACCGGCGGATTGACGAATTTCATCGGGCTGTGGGAACCGGCCGGCCGGTCGGTCGCACGGTGGGTGTATTTCGCGCCGACGGGTCGTGCCTGGCGTTCGGCATCGGCCAGTGACTTGAATTCCGTGCGTGACAGCTGCGCGACGGCCCGCACCATGCCCGCCCAGTCCAGCGGCCAGCCATGTTCCATCACCGATTCGCGTGGCAGGCCGAAGGGAAAATCGAAGCCGCCAAGCCAGGGGCCGGGTCGGACAAGAAAAGCCTCGAAATCCGTCCAGGACGGCAAGCGTTCGAGCCGTTCCAGAAGCACGGCCCCGTCGTCAGCCAGGCGTCCGCAGGCGACGGTGATCGGCTTGCGCGGAGACGGTGCGGAGGTGAAGTCGACGCCGTAGAGGGTACTCATGCGATACAGGTTAGCCGACGGCAGCCGTCGCGGTGCGGGCAACGCGTGGTACGCACGTCATGCCCGCGCCAAGGTCCCCGATTCCTGAACAGCGTTTTTCGTCGGCAGTTTTTACATTGTGGCCCTGTGCGCACTGTGCCACCTACCCCGAAAGGAATTAGTTTCTTTTAAATCAATTGTATACATATTTCCATCAAGGCTGGCTCACGGATTGCTTGCAGCTGTCGGCGCGATGTATGGCCAAATCGATGCAAGGTATTCAGCGATTGCATCGTGGCGATAACCCGTGTGTCGAAGGCAGCGTGGCCGTGTTGTCCGGTCATGGCGCGCGTGCGACTGAGCGAATCTGAACAAGGGAGTACGGTAATGAAGAAGAACCATGTGATGGGCTGGCTGGTGGCAGGCGTGCTGGGATGCAGCGGTGCCGTGACCCAGGCCGCAACGTTGTCCGGCAGCTTCACCGCCGACAACTATCTGCAGGTCTATCTGTCATCGGACCTCACCGTGTCGGCCGGAGAGCTGGTGTGGAACAAGCAGTCGGGATGGGGCACGACCGAGTCCTTCAGCGGCGTCGTGCTGGCGCCGGGACAGAGCATCTATCTGCTGGTCGACGCGCAGAACGAGAGCGGTCCGGCAATGTTCATCGGCGATTTCCAGATCGCCGGCAGCGGCTTTCAGTTCTCGAACGGGACGACCTCGCTGTCCACCGATACGACCCACTGGACGGTCAGTGAGTCCGGTTTCGCAGCGGCAAACGCTGCGCCGGTCAGTCTCGGCGCGAACAGTAATTCGTTGCAGATCTGGGGCGGCAGGTCGGGCATTTCCAGCACGGCCGAGGCCATCTGGCCGTACTACGCAGACTGGTCGCAGGGACACGGTGGCCATGCCTACTTCGTGACCCAGATCACCGCCGTGCCCGAGCCGACGGAAGCGCTGATGTTCGCGCTGGGTCTTGCCGGTCTGGCAGCTTTCGTGCGGCGTCAGCGTCAGCGCTGAACGGGCACGCGGAGGGGCCGGTCTTCGCCTGGGTGCGAGGGCTGGCCTTTTTCGTTTGGGCCACGACTTTCATGGCCGGGGCTGTCAGCGTCCCTCCGATGGCACCGATTGACCGCCGGTCGTAATGGCGTGAGCCCCCCAAATGGCCATGGACGCAGATGGCCGTATGACGAGCGTCCGGCCGTCGACGGGTGGTATCTTTGGAGGGCTACCCTTGAGCGATGACCGCCATGCCCGATCCCGCTTTCCTGCGCGAACATTCCGCCTTGCTGGCTGACAGCTTCGCGCGTGTCACCGGCCAGCGCCTGCCGTCCGACGCCACCACGCTGTACAACGCGCCGTTCGCGCTGGTGTCGCATGGCACCGAGGACGACCCGGTGTTCAATTACGCCAATCTGTTCGCCCAGCAGCTGTTCGGTTACGCCTGGGTCGAGTTCGTCACGCTGCCGTCGCGGCTGTCGGCGCGGGCACCGGAGCGCGACGAGCGAGCGCGGCTGCTCGAACTGGTCACCCGGCAGGGCTTCATCGGCGACTACAGCGGCATCCGCGTGCGTCGCGACGGCACGCTGTTCCGCATCAGCCGCGCCACGGTGTGGAACGTGATCGATGCGCAGGGGGTGCTGCGCGGGCAGGCGGCGATGTTTTCCGATATCGTGGAACTGCAATGAGTACGTCGTCCGACGTGCATCCGCTGGTCCAGGCGCTGGCCGGGTCTGCCGAACGCTGGGCCGGCGTGCGGCGTGATCTGCATGCCCATCCGGAACTGGCATTCGAGGAAACGCGCACGGCGGAACGGGTCGCACGCGCTCTGCGCAAGGCCGGTCTCGAGGTGCATGAGGGAATAGGGCGTACCGGCGTCGTCGGCGTGCTGCGCGCCGGAACCGGGCCGGCGGCGATCGGTCTGCGTGCCGACATGGACGCGCTGCCGATGACCGAGCAGAACACCTTTGCCCATCGTTCGATACACGCCGGCCGCATGCACGGCTGCGGTCATGATGGTCACACCACGATGCTGCTGGCGGCGGCCGAATACCTGGCCACGACGCGCGGTTTCGATGGCACGGTGTATTTCATCTTCCAGCCTGCCGAGGAAGGGCGCGGCGGTGCGCCGGCGATGATCGCCGACGGGCTGTTCGACCGTTTTCCGATGCAGGCGGTATTCGGTCTGCACAACTGGCCAGGGCTGCCGGTCGGCGAAATGGCCGTGCACGACGGTCCGGCGATGGCGTGCAGTGACGAGATCGAGATCGTCATCGAAGGGCGTGGCGCGCACGCCGCGATGCCGCATCTGGGCGCCGATCCGGTGCTGGCCGGCGCGGCCATCGTGCAGGCGCTGCAGTCCATCGTGTCGCGCAACGTGTCGCCGGTGGACTGCGGTGTGGTCAGCATCACCCAGTTCAATGCCGGCGAGGCCTACAACGTCATTCCGCAGACGGCGACGCTGCGCGGCACGGCGCGGGCGTTTTCGCCGGAAGTGCGCGATCAGCTCGAAGCCGGCATCCGGCGTATCGCATGTGGCGTCGCTGCTGCGCATGACGTCACTGCAAGCGTCAGCTACCGGCGCGGCTATCCGCCGACCGTGAACACCGCTGTCGAGGCCGGTTTCTGTGCCGGTGTCGGACGGGAACTGATGGGCGAGGGCGCGGTGCACACCCGCTACCCGCCCAGCATGGGTGCCGAGGATTTCGCCTACATGCTGGAGCAGCGGCCGGGCTGCTACGTCTGGCTGGGCAACGGTGGCGGACCGGGAACCGCACAGCAGCCCGGCCACGAGGAGGGTGGCGGCTGCATGCTGCACAACCCGCGCTATGACTTCAACGACGACATCATTCCGCTCGGCGTCGCCTACTGGACGCGACTGGTCGAGCGCTACCTGGCGCGCGCCTGAGCAGCTGTCCGCTCAGGCGCTGCG
>DATCUL010000327.1:0-15731 GCA_036567405.1 Methyloversatilis sp.
CCGGCTCGAGCGTCAGCAGCCCGGCCGCTTCGAGTTCGCGCAACTCCTCGAGTTCCGCCGCGAAGTATTTCTTGAAGTCGATGGCGTAGGTGCTTTCGATCGCTTCGATCGACAGTTCGAAATGGCACATCAGCGCACCGATCACGGCGCTGCGCACGCTGTCGTCGGCTGTCATGTCGAGTCCGCGCATGACCGGCAGTTCGCCGTCGTTGATCGCCTGCGACCAGCTTTCGATCGTGCGGTGGTTCTGCGCAAAACTCGCACCGACCCGGGAAATGGCCGATACGCCGAGACCGACCAGATCGCAGCCGGCGTGGGTCGAATAGCCCTGGAAATTGCGTTGCAGCCGCCCGTGGCGCTGCGCCTGAGCCAGTTCATCGTCAGGCCGGGCGAAATGATCCATGCCGACATGCACATAGCCGGCCTCGTGCAGGCGGTCGATCGCCAGCTTCAGCAGTTTCGGGCGCACGTCGACGCCCGGCAGCATCGCTTCGTCGATACGCCGCTGCGGCATGAACTGCTTGGGCAGGTGGGCATAGTGATAGATCGCCACGCGATCAGGTGCCAGCCTGACCAGCGTGGCCAGCGTGGCGTCGAAACTGTCCAGCGTCTGTCCCGGCAGACCGTATATCAGGTCCACACCGGTGGACACGAAGCCGTTCTCGCGCGCGGCGCGCAGCACGACTTCGGTTTCTTCGACGCTCTGCACGCGATTGACGGCACGCTGCACGACCGGATCGAAATCCTGTACCCCGACGCTGATTCGGTTGAAGCCGAGCGAGCCCAGATGCGCGACGCGCGCCGCGCTGACACCGCGCGGATCCATCTCGATCGAGCATTGCGCCGTGTCGGACACGCGGAAATTCCTGCGCAGGCCTTCGATCAGCCGGCTCATCTGTTCGTCGCTGAGAAAGGTCGGCGTACCGCCCCCCAGATGGAGCTGCGCCACTTCACGACTTCCCTTGACCAACGACGCCTTCATCTCCATTTCCCGCAGCAGCGTGTCCAGGTAGCTATCGGCACGGGCATGATCGCGTGTGACGATCTTGTTGCACGCGCAGTAATAGCAAATGGTGTCGCAGAACGGGATATGTACGTAGATCGACAGCGGCCCGGCCCCCGCCGTTCGCGCACCAAGCCTCGCCGCGTGAGCGCGGGTATCGTGCGAAAAATTGAAGCGATCGGCGGTGGGATAGGAGGTGTAGCGCGGCCCCGGCACGTCAAAACGACGCATCAGTTGCGGATCGAACACCAGTTCCTTTGCGACATTCATGATTTGTTGGCACACTTTGCGGTGTGTCCATCATGCAAGTGCGCATTTCCCTGCGCATTGATCACCGTCAATAATGAGCAGCGTTCCCATCCCCATCACGCCACAAGGGCTTCAGGTCGCCTGCTCGGCCTGCAACCTGCGCGAACTGTGCATGCCGGTCGGTCTGTCGGACAATGAGCTTGAGCGGGTGGATGAACTGATCGGCGCACGCCGCCGGGTGCCCCGCGGCATGCCGCTCTACCTGACCGGCGAATCCTTCCAGTCCCTGTACGCCATCCGTACCGGCTTCTTCAAGACCGAGGTGATTTCGGAGGACGGCCGGGAGCAGGTGACCGGTTTCCAGATGGCGGGCGAGCTGATGGGGCTGGACGGCATAGGTACCGGACAGCACAACTGCGACGCACGCGCACTGGAAGACAGCGAGGTGTGCGTGATCCCGTTCAACCGCCTGTCCGAACTGTCGCGCGAGATCGACACGCTGCAGCACCACTTCCACAAGGTGATGAGCCGCGAAATCGTGCGCGATCAGGCGGTCATGATGCTGCTCGGCACGATGCGCGCCGAGGAACGGCTGGCCGCCTTTCTCGTGAACATGTCGCAGCGCTTCGCGTCGCGCGGCTATTCGGCGACCGAATTCAACCTGCGCATGACGCGCGAGGAAATCGGTTCGTACCTCGGGCTGAAGCTGGAAACCGTCAGCCGCGGCCTGTCGCGGCTGCAGGAAGAAGGCCTTCTGACGGTGCAGAACAAGAACATCCGCATCCACAAGCTCGACGAGCTGAAGCGGGCAATGAGCCCCAGGTGTTGAGATTCAAGCTGCAGGATGCAAGATGAAAGAAAGGCGCTTGAGAGCGCCTTTTTCTTTTGCAGCGTAACTCGGGGTTTGCACCACGGCGTTCCCGAACCTTGAACCTTGCATCTTGAATCTTCCTTCATCCGCACGCGCGGCTGAAGACATCGAGCACAACGTCCGCCGCGTCGTCGCGCAGGCAGTCGATGCGCAGATCGATCTGCATCGATCGCAACCAGGTGAGCTGTCGCTTGGCGAGCTGGCGCGTAGCGTAGATGCCTGTATCGCGCATCGTGCCGGCATCGATGCTGCCCTCCAGATGGTTCCAGACCTGCCGGTAACCGACGCAGCGCATCGACGGCATGCCGGCATCGAGCCGGTACTTCGCGCGCAGAGCGCGTACTTCCTCGACCATACCCTGCTCCAGCATCTGGTCGAAGCGCTGCGCGATGCGCGCATGCAGCCAGGCGCGATCCGAAGGCTCCAGTGACACTACGGCCATCGGCGGCAGCGGCGCGTCGTGTTCGCGCTTCGCATAGCTTTCCGCCAGCGGACGACCGGTCAGCGTCACGATTTCGAGCGCGCGCTGGATGCGCTGCGCGTCAGTGGACTTGAGCCGCGCGGCAGCGTCCGGATCGAGTGCAGCCAGTTCCGCGTGCAGTGCCGGCCAGCCCAGTTGCGCGGCGCGACGGTCGATGTCGGCGCGCAGGCCGGCATCGGCTTCCGGCAGATCGGACAGGCCGTCACGCAACGCCTTGATGTAGAGCATGGTGCCGCCGGCCAGCAAGGGGATGTTCCCGCGCGCCTGTATCGCGGCGATCAGCGCCCGCGCGTCAGCGGCAAAGCGCGCCGCCGAGTAAGCCTCCTCGGGCGACACGATGTCGATCAGGTGGTGCGGACACAGCGCCTGTTCTTCCGCCGACGGCTTGGCGGTGCCGATGTCCATGTCGCGGAACACCAGCGCGGAATCGACGCTGACCAGTTCGATCGGCAGTTCGCGTGCGATGCGCGCGACCGCCGCCGTCTTGCCGCTGGCGGTCGGTCCGAGCAGGACGAACACGGGTAACGCAGCCTGCGCGTTCATCGGCCGCGCATGAACAGGCGATCCAGCTCGGCCATCGAAAGTTGCACCCAGGTCGGCCGGCCGTGGTTGCACTGGTCGGCCCGCTCGCAAGCCTCCATGTCGCGCAGCAGCGCATTCATTTCCGGCACTGTGAGCTGGCGGTTGGCACGCACCGCTCCGTGACAGGCCATGGTGGCCAGCAGTTCGTTGCGCCGCCGCTCGACCACCTGGCTGGCCGGCGCCTCGCGCAGTTCCCCCAGCAAGGCGCGCACCAAGGCGCCGGTATCGGCCCGCGCCAGCAAGGCCGGCACGGCACGCACCGTCAGCTCGGCCGGCCCGGCCTGACCGATGTCGAAACCCAGCCGTTCGAGCACATCGGCGTATTCGAAGGCAGTAGAGACTTCGCGTTCGCTCATCGACAACACGGCCGGAATCAGCAGCCGCTGCACCGCCGGCTCTCCTTCTAGCAGCCTCTTCAGTTGTTCGTACAGGATGCGTTCGTGCGCCGCATGCATGTCGACCAGCACCAGACCGGCGCCGTTCTGCGCCAGCACATAGACCCCCTGCAACTGGGCCAGTGCGAATCCAAGCGGCGGACTGGCTGCACCCGCATCCGCCGGTGGCTCGGACACGCCTGTGGCTGCCGCCGCCACATCCTGGCGAACGAAGTCGAAATAGCGCGCCAGCGGCTGTTCGACATTCATGACCTGCTGCTGCGCCGGAGGCCAGGCGACACTGCCTGTGGCTGTCGGAAATGCCGCCGGTGCGACCGGGGCGGACAGCGCCTGTGTCGACAGCGCCAGTGCGCGCTCGACCGCGTGAAATACGAACTGATGCACGCCGCGCGCGTCGCGGAACCGGACTTCGGTCTTGGCCGGATGAACGTTCACATCGACCGCTCGCGGATCGAGTTCGATAAACACCACGTAGGCCGGATGCCGTGCGCCGTGCAGCACGTCGGCGTAGGCCTCGCGCAGCGCATGCGCGAGCAGCCTGTCGCGCACGAAACGGCCATTGACGAAGCAGTACTGTGCGTCGCGCCCGGCGCGCGAGAAGGCCGGCTGAGCGACGTAACCGGTGACCCGGATGGCGCCGGCATCGGCATCTACCGCGCGCACGTGCTGCATGAACTCGTCGCCCAGCAGCGCGCGCACCCGCACCTCCAGGTCGGCTGCCGGCAGCCGCTGCGTGAGCCGGCCGTTGTGCTGCAGCTGGAACGCGACCTGCGGCGTCGACAAGGCGATACGGCGGAACACATCGTCGCAGTGCCCGTACTCTGTCTGCTCGGTGCGCAGGAACTTGCGCCGCGCCGGGGTGTTGTAATAGAGATCGGCGACGTCGACCACGGTACCGCCATCGAGCGCCGCGGGTTCCAGCTGCCCACCGTTGTCGATGCGCCACGCGTGACTACCCCGGACTTCCCGGCTGGTGATGGTCACGCGCGCGACGCTGGCAATCGACGCCAGCGCCTCGCCGCGGAAGCCCATCGTGGCGACCGCCTCGAGGTCATCAAGCGACGCGATCTTGGATGTGGCATGGCGTGCCAGTGCCAGCGGCAGATCTTCCGGCGGCATGCCGCAGCCGTCGTCCGCCACCCGCAGCCGCTTGACGCCACCGGCTTCCAGCTGGACACGAATGTCGCGACTGCCCGCATCGAGGCTGTTCTCCAGCAACTCCTTGAGCACCGAAGACGGCCGCTCTACCACCTCGCCGGCGGCAATCTGGCTGATCAGCAGGTCGGGCAACAGTTGAATCTGGGGCATGGCGAAGGTCGGACGGTGTCGGCGCGTGATTTTACGGGCCGCAACATGCATCCGCTATCATCGCGGCTCGAATTCAGCCGGCAACGACATGGACCTGCTCGCCACCTTCCTCGAAATCATGCTGCATCTGGACAAGCACCTCGCCGGGCTTGTCGCGCAGTACGGCCCGTGGGTCTACGCCATCCTGTTCGTGATCGTGTTCTGCGAGACAGGGCTGATCGTGCTGCCCTTCCTGCCTGGCGATTCTTTGCTGTTCGTCGCGGGTGCGCTCGCAGCGGCTGGCGGCATGCATCTGGGTCTGCTGATCGGTCTGCTGATCCTCGCGGCCGTGCTGGGCGACGCGGTCAATTACGCCGCGGGCGCATGGTTCGGGCCGAAAGTCTTCCGCTGGGAGGACTCACGCTTCTTCAATCGCGCCGCATTCGACCGCACACACGGTTTCTACGAGAAGCATGGCGGCAAGACGGTCATCATCGCGCGCTTCATGCCGCTGATCCGGACCTTCGCTCCGTTCGTGGCCGGTGTCGGCCAGATGAGCTATGCCCGGTTTGCGCTGTTCAATGTGACCGGCGCGGTACTGTGGGTGACTTCGCTGTCGCTGGCCGGCTACTGGTTCGGCAATCTGCCGTGGGTGAAGGACAACCTGACCGCGGTCATCCTGGCGATCATAGCGATATCGCTTGCACCGCTTGCAGTGGCCTGGCTGCGCGCAAAAGCCGGGCACGCTTCGGGGAATTCAGCCTGATCCTCGGCCAGCAGGCTTCGAGCGCCACACTGTAACGTTCGGCGCCCGCCACGATGACCACGATGCCGGCGCGCTGCACGTCCGCCAGCAGACGTTCCGCACGCATGCTGGCAAAACCGCCGCTGACCCGACCGAAAACCGTGTCTGCGCCATCGCCAAGGTGCAGATAGAGCACGGCGGACTGCCGCTGTGCCTGCTGCAACGAGGGTTGCCAGTGCGCAGCACCGATGGGTTCGTCGTTCGCCGCTTCCAGTTCCACACGCATCAGGGGCTGATCACGCAGCCGCGCCAACGCCATCGCCAGCGCGTCACACTGGACATCCCGCCCGCCACAGATCAGCACACCGCCGCGCTCGGTGCGCGCGAGACTGCGCAGCAGCTGGCCAAAACGCCGGCTACCCGCCTTCACGCCCTGCGCGCGAACCTGCTCGAGGTGTTCCATCTTCATCGCTTGGTCACGAGGTCTGGGGTGATCGGCCTGAAGGAGGCGCTTGTGCGCCGTCCTGCCACGACAGCCCCGGGTTGTCGTACGCTGTCGGTCATGAACGCGACGACAGCCTGTAAATCGATTGTGCACGCGCTGTGTTGCGCCGCGATAGCCAACTGGATCACAGGCTGCGGGAGCACCGGCCAGAAACCCGCTCTGGTGGCCGGTTCCAGCAATCCTAAACAGATTGTTAAAAGTGATATCGACCGTGTTCTCGAGGCACATCACCGGGAAATGTTCGCCAGTCTCGAGCGTCTGGCAGACAAACTGTACCGTCGCAATCCACGCGAATGGCGGCGGGCAGGCCTGGAAAGTCGCGAGGCGGCCATGGACCGGCTGTTCCGGGCCGAACACCAGTGGCGACTGGCCGAGTTCGACCACCGGCGCGGCGTGGAGGTGATGCGACTGGCGTTCGCCAGCGACTTTTCCGGTGATCGCGTTGCGGCGCTGATCGCTGGCATGGGTGGCATGATCCAGACAGCGTGGTCCGACCGAACCGAACTTTTCCTGCTCGATGAACTCGATCCGCAGGCATTGTCCAACTGCGCGCGCAACCTGGAGATTTCCGCCTGGAAGCTTGCACAGTCGCGTGACGACGCGGGCGAACTTCTGCTGCTGTCGAACGAGATTTCAGCCGACGGCTCACGCAATCTGAGCTTCGAGCGCGAGATGGGCAAGATGATCGGCTGGCTGGACATGAGTTCGCAGATCGTCGCCGAGAAGAACAACCGGGTCGTCACCCGCGTGCTGCAGTCGCTCGCAACCGCAGTCTTCATTCCGGTCCGATAGGCATATCCGGGCCGGCGCGGCGATAATCCGCACTCCGTCACCGTACATAGCTGGAATGAAATCCGTCGTAATCCTCATTTCCGGACGCGGCAGCAACATGCGCTCCATCGTCGAGGCCGGGCTTCCGGCCCGGATCGCCGCCGTCATCAGCAACCGTCCGGACGCTGCCGGGCTGGTCTATGCACGGGAACAGGGCATCGCTACCGCAGTCGTCGATCACAAGCAGTACGCAGGCCGGGAAGCCTTCGACCTCGCATTGGCCGCCGAAATTGACCGCCATGCGCCGGATCTGGTGGTGCTGGCCGGCTTCATGCGGATTCTGACGCCAGGCTTCGTCGAGCATTACGGCGGACGTATGATCAACATACATCCGTCGCTGCTGCCCGCCTTCACCGGTCTGCACACGCACCAGCGTGCGCTGGATGCCGGTTGCCGGGTCGCCGGGGTCACCGTTCATTTCGTCAGCGGAGAACTGGACGGCGGACCGATCATTGCGCAGGCCGCGGTACCGGTACTGCCCGGCGACACCGAAGCGTCGCTGGCGGCACGCGTGCTGGCGCAGGAACATCTGCTGTACCCGCAGGTGGTGCGCTGGTTCATCGAAGGACGACTGTCGCTGCGCGATGGCCGGGCCGAACTGTCCGCGGAAGCGACGCAGGGCTCGCCGGTCCTGTGCGTGCCGAGTACGGATGCCTGATTCGATCACCCGTTCGCGACTGGCGCTTGCGCTGTCCGTCTCGCTGTTGCTGCACCTGCTGCTGGTCGGCGGGCTGAGCAGTATCGGCGTCGAGGACGAACCCGCGGAAGAGCCGGACATCCGTGCAACGCTGATCGCGCCTCCGGCACAGCCGGACAAACCGGTGGCGGATGTCCCGGTGGCCAGTCCCAGGCCGCCAAAACCGCGCCGGCCGAAGACACCACCGACCGGCCAGATGGTCACTGAGCCAGCCGGTGATGCAGCCGATACACCCGCCGATTCCGCCGAATCGACGCAGGACACGCCACAGATCACGTCTGAAACAGCGCAGGACGCCAGTACCAATGGCGATGATTACGGTGCCGAAGGCCCGCCGCCCCAACCGCCCGATCAGACGATATCGCCCCGGCTGGCGCTGATCGGCGAAGCACGGATCGAATACGACGTCTATCGCGGAGAAAACCTGCAGATCGGCCAGGCCCGCTATCACTGGGTGCATGACGGCGCGCACTACAAGATGGACACGATGATGGAGACCACCGGTCTGGCCGGCCTGCTGCGTCCGATACGCATCGACCAGAGCAGCGCCGGTGATGTCGACGATGCCGGCATCCGGCCGGCGCGCTATACCTCGCGATCGACGCAAGGCAAGGCGATCGACGAGGAGGTGATTTTCGACCGGACGACCAACCGGGTTATGCTGCGCGCCGGCAACACGCGATCGGAATACGATCTGAGCGCCAGCGCCCAGGACATGGCGAGCATGTGGCTGGAGATCATCTGGCGCTCGCAGACAGGCGAGCCCTTCGATTTCCCGCTTGCGAC
Source organism: Methyloversatilis sp. (assembly GCA_036567405.1). Classification (GTDB taxonomy): domain Bacteria; phylum Pseudomonadota; class Gammaproteobacteria; order Burkholderiales; family Rhodocyclaceae; genus Methyloversatilis. The sequence continues at coordinate 8,433 of DATCUL010000327.1, forward strand.
CGGGAAACGCTATACGCCGCGCTGGTTCGTACCCGACGCGGACACGAGCAGCCTGGATACCGCGCTCGGGCGCCTGCTTGTGATGCACCTGCGGGCCCGCTCGCAGCCGGGCGACAACAAGTTCGAGGTCTGGCTGGCGCCGAACCTGCGCTGGTTGCCGGTACGCATCCGCTACACCGACCGCAAGGGCGACGCCTACGACCTGCACGCGCGTCTTGTCGAATATGAAAACCAGAGCCTGCGTGCCGGCTCGACGGCGTCGGCAGCAGCGCCGCACACCACCGGCGCACCGGCTCCCGAGCCCATCAACCCGTTCCTGCGATGAAACCGACCGAAAAACTGATAGACAGCACTGCCGACGTACTGACCCGGCTGTTGCGCTTCGAATATCCCGCAGACAGCGTGCTGTCAGCGCATTTCCGCGATCAGCGGGCGCTGCAGTCGCGCGAGCGCGCCTTCATTGCCGAGCACGCATATCTCGTCCTGCGCCGGCTGCGTTGGCTGCGTGCGATCGCCGGCCAGAATGCAGGTGCACGCAAGCTGCTGATCACTGCGCTGGCGCGCATCGAGGGGCTGGGCCACAAGCAGCTCGCACCGCTGATTTCGCGCAACGAGGCACAGTGGCTGGAAACCCTGGCGCCCAGTTCGGCCACGGAACTGTCGCTGGGCGAACGCACGGACCTGCCCGACTGGGTAATCGAACGCCTGTCGGCGCAGATGGACGAGGCCTCCCTGCTGTCACTTGCCCGCAGCCTGAATACGCAGGCACCGCTCGACCTGCGCATCAACCTGATGAAGACGGACATCGACGCCGTGCGGGCCACGCTGACCAACAACGGCCTCACCGTGACACCGGGGCGTTACTCTCCCTGGGCGCTGCGTCTGGAAGAACGTCCTTCGCTGACGAAGAACCCGCTGTACGAGAAGGGCATCATCGAAGTGCAGGACGAGGGCAGTCAGTTGCTCGCCCTGCTGCTCGGCCCCAAGCGCGGCGAAATGGTGGTGGATTTCTGCGCCGGTGCCGGCGGCAAGACGCTGGCACTGGGCGCGATGATGCGATCGACCGGCCGGCTCTATGCCTTCGACGTGTCGGAGAAGCGCCTGCTGAAACTGCGCCCGCGGGTGGCACGCTCGGGTCTGTCGAACGTGCATCCGGTGCTGATCGACAGCGAGAACGACATCAAGGTGAAGCGTCTGGCCGGCAAGGTCGACCGGGTACTGGTCGACGCGCCCTGCTCCGGCCTCGGCACATTGCGTCGCAATCCCGATCTGAAGTGGCGTCAGACGCCCGAAGCGGTGAACGAACTCGTCGCCAAGCAGCGTGCCATCCTGGCCGGCGCGGCGCGACTGGTGAAGCCGGGTGGCCGCCTCGTGTATGCGACCTGCAGCCTGCTCGACTCCGAAAACCGCGGCGTGGTCGATGAATTCCTGGCCAGTCACCCTGATTTCGTGCGCCTGCCGGCGAACGAGGTACTGGCTGCCAGCCGCGTCGAACTGGACACCGGAATCGATCTCGAACTGCGACCCGACGTTCACGGCACCGACGGCTTCTACGCCGCGGTCATGGAGCGCCGCAAGCCCGAAACCGGGAAGGCTTCGAGCGATGAATGACATGCGCAGTGCACTGTTTGCCGCGATGATGCTGACCGCGCTGCCGTTGCAGGCAGGTGGAATGATCCGCGCCGAGGGTAGCGTCGAGGTGGCCTTCGCCCCGTGGGACGACGCGGAACGTCTGGTGATGGACCAGATCGACGGCGCGAAACAGGCAATCTATGTGCAGGCCTACGCGCTGACCAGCCGCAACATCGCACGCACGCTGATCGCCGCACGCGAACGCGGACTGAAAGTGGAAATCATTGCCGACCGCGACAAGGTGCTCAAGGACGAGCACAGCGCGTTGCCGCGCGTCGCCGGCAGCGGCGCGGCGCTGTGGCTGGATGGCCACTACACCGCAGCTCACAGCAAGGTCATGATCGTCGATCCCGACGGCAAGGATCCGGTGGTGGTGACCGGATCGTACGACTTCAGCACCAACGGAAAACCGGACAATGCGGAGAACGTGCTGGTCCTGTCTGGCAACCGCGCGCTGGCAAAGTCCTATATGGACAACTGGCAACGGCATCGTGCGCAGTCAGTCAGCTTCGCCGACGCCATCGACCAGATGAACAAGGACGCTGCGAGGCCCTGACGACATGGCGGATCTGTCCTTCGACGCATTGATGCACCTGCTGTCCCTGGACAGCACGCGCTTGGAACTGGGTGTGATCGCGCTCTGCCTCGCGCTGGCGGGCCTGATCAACCATCGTTTCGCCAGGCACCAGAACGACGAAGCGCTATCGACCGGCGGAGACGCGCTGGGCGCGGCCGCGCGTCTCGGACGGGAAGGTCTGCAGCGGCTGATCTTTCCGCTGTCGGCGATCGGACTGCTGGCGTTCACGCGGATGATCTACGGCGTGCTGCACCAGCCGCCAGTACTCATGCATCTGGTCATCGCCATGCTGGTCGCGATGGGCGTGATCAGGATGATCGTGTATGCATTGCGCCAGGTATTCTCGCCGGCCGGTTGGCTGAGTACCTTCGAGTTCATCATCAGCCTGACCATCTGGTCGGCCTGGGTGATGCACGCGCTGGGCATACTGCCCGAAGTGATCGACTGGCTGGACAGTGAGCAGATCGCACTCGGCAAGCAGAAGCTGTCACTGTGGGCGCTGATCCAGGGCGGCGCCTGGGTGCTGGTGACGTTGATCGCGGCCATCTGGCTGTCCGGATCGATCGAGCGCAAGCTCATGCGCGCGCCGATCGACAGCAATCTGCGCATCGTGCTGGCGCGGCTGTCCAAGGTTGCGCTGATGTTCCTCGCGCTGATGGTGACGCTGCCGCTGGTCGGCATAGACCTGACCGCGCTGTCGGTATTCGGCGGCGCACTCGGCGTCGGCCTCGGTTTCGGCCTGCAGAAGATCATGGCCAACTACGTGTCGGGATTCATCATCCTGCTCGACCGGTCGATCCGCATAGGCGACCTGATTTCCGTGGGCAGCGACCGCGGTCAGGTGCAGCGGATCACCACACGCTACACCGTGCTGCGCAGTCCCTCGGGCGTACACTCCATCGTGCCCAACGAAACCCTGATCAGTTCTGTGGTGCAGAACGAGGGCCTGTCGGACCGCGCTGTCCGGCTGGCTGTCACGATACAGGTGGGCTACGCTGACGATGTCGAGCAGGCCATCTCGGTCGTCGAGGCGTGCGCACGCACACACGAGCGTGTACTGGCCGAACCGGCGCCGCGTTGCTTCCTGCACTCTTTCGGTGATTCGGGGATCAACCTGGAACTGGGGATGTGGATCACCGACCCGGAGAACGGCACGCTGGCGGTCCGTTCCGCGGTGCAACTGGAAATCCTTCGGCGCTTCCGTGCGGAAGGCATTGAAATCCCTTACCCGCAACACGAAGTACGGGTACTGGGTAGTTCGTCAGACGATGTTGCAGTTTGTGACGCGAAAGCTTGACGCTGTGCAAATTGACTGCTAACACCGCTCGCGTAGAATATCCCTCTTCTATCTGTGTCTTCTGGAAAGTCCTTAATGCTAAACGGTCTTATCGACCTCCCCTGGTGGGGTTACATCGTCGTAGCGCTTGTCTTCACACACATCACGATTGCCGCAGTCACGATCTACCTGCACAGGCATCAGGCGCATCGCGCGCTTGAACTGCATGCGATTCCCAGCCACTTCTTCCGTTTCTGGCTGTGGATGACCACCGGCATGGTCACCAAGGAGTGGGCGGCCATCCACCGCAAGCACCACGCCAAGTGCGAGACGCCGGAAGATCCGCACAGCCCGCAGGTGCTAGGCATCAAGAAGGTGCTGTCGGAAGGTGCCGAACTTTATCGTGCCGAAGCCAAGAACAAGGAAACCATGAGCCGTTACGGTCATGGCACGCCGGACGACTGGGTCGAACGCACGTTCTACTCCGGCCGCTCGGCGCTGGGCATCAAGCTGATGCTCATCATCAACGTGCTACTGTTCGGGCCGCTGGGCCTGACTATCTGGGCCGTGCAGATGGCCTGGATACCGATCTGGGCTGCCGGCGTTGTGAATGGCATCGGCCACTACTGGGGCTATCGCAACTACGACTGCACCGATGCGGCGACCAACATTTCGCCTTGGGGCATCATCATCGGCGGCGAAGAACTGCACAACAACCACCATGCCTTTGCCACTTCGGCCAAGTTGTCGTCGAAGTGGTATGAATTCGACATCGGCTGGATGTACATCCGCATTTTCGAAATCATGGGTCTGGCCAAGGCCAAGAAAACCATCCCTCAGCCCCGTTTCGAAGCACGCAACGTGGTCGATACGCAGACGCTTGAAGCCATCATCACCCACCGCTACGACGTGATGACTCGCTACATGAAGTCATTGCGCTCCATCTACGCGGAGGAAATCGAGAAGCTGCGTGCATCGCATGTCAGCCTGGCCGACGGCGACCGCTACCAACGCTTCAAGCGCTGGCTGAGCCGCGGTGAAAACGCCCAGCCGACCAGCTACGATGCGGAGATGGAATCGGTACTCGCGCACAGCAGCCGTCTCGAGACGGTGCACACGATGCGTCAGGAATTGATCGCACTATGGGCTCGGTCGACTGCATCGAGTGAACAGTTGCTGAAACAGCTGCAGGACTGGTGTGCTCGCGCAGAATCCAGCGGCATCAAGCAGCTTCAGGATTTCTCAATGCGTCTGAAAACCTACGCAATCTGAGGTCGATTCGATCCGTCATAAAGCCGGGAGCGCGAAAACGCCCTCCCGGCTTTTTCATTGTTTGCGGGATGGACTGGGGGCACAGTACCGACGCGGGGCATCAACCGGTACATCGGGCACAACGGTCTCAATCGCTGTCCAACATTCCAAGATGGAACTGTGAGGTAAGGCGATCCGAGGGCAATGCTCCCCTGCAGCCCTGCCCCAGCCCCCCCACCGTACCCGGTCACACGCGGTCCCGGCGATCCTGACAATGTTCCAGCCACAGGAAATCAGGAACGCGGCAGGCTCGCACGGCTTGGGAACCTCCTATTGGAATCGCAAATTACAGCCAGGAGAGTGTGTGCGGGCTGTGAAAATACAGCATGCAGAAGTCGCATGCGGTCGACGCGCCCGCGATGACGCCGAGGAAAGGCAGCGCGCTGATGAGCGACTCCGATCAGCCAACATCAACTCGACCTGGGCGCGCCACAGCGCCAAGCTTCTCGCGTCAGCGAGACGGCAGTTTTTCGGCGAGCCAGGCAGTCAGCAGACTGGAGGCACCTGTCACGCCCCAGAAGGCGAAAAACCCGATCGAATAGGTCGCCACCGCAGAGAACTCTACAGGCTCACCAAGCAGATACAGTTCCTGCGGGTTGATGACACTGAAAAAAAGGGCCTCGGCCGCAGCGGCCACCATGAACGACGGCCAGGAAACCAGTGCGAACAATCTGGCACCTCCTCCCGGAATACGCCGCGTCTCTTCAAGATCTTCGTCGTTGATTGCTTCAGCCACCGTTATGTCCCGCGACGCGACGCGTCGATCACCAGATCGCCCTGATGACGCCAGACACGCGCGTCGTCTTCGACGACGAGTTTCCAGTGTGTAGGCGCCAGATTCCGCACGATACCAGTGTAACGGCCGTTTTCGCCAGTCAACAACAATTCGCGATCGAGTTCGCTGCGGGTGGGATGGGCAAGCAATACCCTGAGGCGCTGCGGATATCCGGCCTTGTCGCGCATCTCGAGTGCAACGTCGAGACTCGTACCGTCATCACCCTGTGGCTTGGTTTCGACGGTGACGCGCACGCCGAGTTCGTTGGCCCGCGTTTCGCGTTCCAGTGTCCGGTTGATCGTCAGCCCCTGCTTGTAGTAGTCGTCAGCCACCAGCGCCGTGTTTCCGGTCGCAGCCAGCCAGGTGGTGATCCCGCCCGCAATGATCACGATCACCGGTCCGGTCGCCAGGAACCAGGGCCAGCGGTGGCGATACCACGGTTGCGGCAAAGTCGCGTCCTTATTCATGCCGCTCACCTCGGTTGCATGAATGAAGCTTTTTCATGGATTCGGACATCAGGGGCATCTGCCGCCTGCAAATTGAAGTACACCGCATGAGAGCCCGGAGTCAGCGATTCGGCGTCGACTTGAACACGCATCGCGATATCGCGTGAACCTGCGGCCTCGACTTCGATTTCACGTTCACCGGCTATCGTCGCTCCCGGCAGACCTTCGATATCGAGTACAAAGCGTCGCGGCGATTCGGACGTATTCATGATCCGCAGTTGATAGACGTTCTCGATCTTGCCGCCATCCACTTCTCGGGCAAGAGAGGCCCGGTCGCGCATGATATTCATCTTCACCGGCGTGCGTGTCAGCAGCGCCCACGCGAACCCTGACACGATAAATGCCAGCAGGCTCGTATAGAGGATAATGCGCGGTCGGATGATGTGCGCCACGACTTCCTGCCAACTCTCGTGCGCAGGCTTGCCGGCAAGCTGGGCACGTTCGGTGGAGTAGGCAATGAGCCCGCGCGGACGACCGAGCTTGTCCATCACCTGATCGCAGGCATCGATGCACAGTGCGCAACCGATGCATTCGTACTGCAAGCCTTTGCGTATGTCGATGCCGGTCGGGCACACCTGCACGCACCATTCGCAGTCGACACAGTCGCCGATTACCTTGCTTTCCTGGCCCTTGCGCCGAGAGCCACGTGGTTCACCTCGCGTCGCGTCGTAGCTGACAATCAGCGAATCCGGGTCGAACATGACGCCCTGAAAGCGGGCATAAGGACACATGTACTTGCAAACCTGCTCCCGCATGTGCCCGGCAAAAACATAAGTGAACGCCGCGTAGAACAGCATCCAGAAAACTTCCCACGAACCAGCCGACCATGCGGCAACTTCAGCCGCCAGTTCACGGATCGGCGAGAAGTAACCCACGAAGGTAAAGCCGGTCCACAGCGCAAGCGTTGCCCACGCACCATGCTTGGCTGTGCGCAAGCCAAGCTTGCGCATGCTCATGGGCGCCGCATCGAGCTTCATGCGGGCAGAGCGATCGCCTTCAATGCGACGCTCTATCCACATGAACATTTCCGTGTAGACCGATTGAGGACAGGCATAACCGCACCACACCCGCCCGGCAACGGCCGTCACCAGAAACAACCCCAGCGCACTGATGATCAGCAGCAACGACAGGAAGACCACATCCTGCGGCCACAGAACCAGACCGAATATGTAGAACTTGCGTTCAACCAGATTGAACAGCACCGCCTGACGCCCGTGCCAAG
>DATCUL010000328.1:0-7594 GCA_036567405.1 Methyloversatilis sp.
CACGGCGTCCGGCAGCGCCCGGCGCAGCGGCACGCGGCGCAGCGCATCGAGCAGGCGCGCGGCGCGCACCGGCTTGAGCAGGTAATCGACCGCATTCAGCTCGAAGGCACGCACTGCGTACTGGTCATAGGCGGTACAGAACACCAGCGTCGGCGGCACGGCCATCCTGCCCAAGTGGGCAGCCAGCTCGACTCCGTCCATGCCGGGCATGCGGATATCCACCAGCGCCACGTCGGCCGCATCCGCTGGCGACAGCGCCGCGATGCGTTCCAGCGCCTCCCGGCCGTTGGCGGCCTCGCCGACCACGCGGTTGGGCAGTTCGGCCGCGATGTCCGACAGCAGCGCCCGCAGCCGCTGCCGCGCCGGGGCTTCGTCGTCGGCGATGAACACGCGCAGTTCACTCATGCGCTGCCCGCCCGGTAGGGGAAGCGGATGCGCACGCGGTACAGGCCGTCCTGTTCGCCGGCATCGAGCTGGGCCTCCAGATCGAAGAACAGCATCAGCCGTTCGCGGATGTTGTCCAGCGCCATGCGGTTCCCGCCGCCATGCGCCGATATCCGGCCTTCGGGCGGCGGTGCCGGATTGTCGATCTCGACCACGACGTCGCTGCCGCTGCGCTTGACGCAGACGCGAACCTCACCGCTGCCGGCCAGCGGTTCGACACCGTGATAGACCGCGTTCTCCAGCAGCGGCTGCAGCATCAGCGGCGGCACCCGCGCGTCCTGCGGACAGTCGTCGGTCTGCCAGAGCACGCCCAGCCGCTCACCCAGCCGCAGCTTCTCCAGCTCCATGTACTGGCGGCACAGCGACAGCTCGTCGCCCAGCGTGACCAGATCCCGGTTCTCGCGCATCAGCACGCGGAACAGGTCGGACAGTTCCTCCAGCGCCCGCTCGGCGCGGCGCGGGTCCTCGCGCATGATGCCGAGCACGGCATTGAGGCTGTTGAACAGGAAGTGCGGCCGGATGCGTGCCGACAGCGCCATCAGCCGCGCCTGCGCGATGGCCGGGCCGAGCGCCCGTTCCTGCACGGTGAAGTAGGTCATCGCCGCCGCCGCCGCCAGCAGCGCCCACAGCGCTTCACGCACCGGCAGCGCAGACGCCGGTTCTAGCTGCCAGCGACTCATCGCACCCGACAGCACGGTGCACACCAGCACACCGGCCGCGACCAGCAGCCAGCCGGCCCGCACGCCAAGCCGGGCGAACAGCGGCGTCAGGAGATAGAGCAGCAGCAGCGACAGCAGCAACGCCGGCTCGACCCGTGCCGCCATTTCCAGCGCGTCGAGCGGCAGCGCGGTCCACGACTGGTTGCGTGCCAACAGTGCCAGCAGCGCCAGCGCATTGACCAGCAGCACCGTGCGCAGCATCACGCCGAGATTGCGCCAGTCGGGCGCGCGCGCCGGCCTCAACGGCTGCTCCGCGGGGCGGGTCCGGCTGCCTGGCCTATACTTACGGTCCTTTTCCTGCCGCTGTCCATCCTGTTTTCCATCATGAGCCATCCTTCGCAGCCCGAGCCGACCAAAGCCTGGTCGGGCCGTTTTTCCGAGCCCGTGTCCGAACTGGTGAAACGTTACACCGCTTCGGTATTTTTTGACCGCCGCATGTGGCGTCAGGACATACGCGGCTCGCTCGCGCACGCGACCATGCTGGCACGCCAGGGCATCATCGCCCAGTCCGATCTGGACGACATCCGGCGCGGCATGACTCAGATCGAGCAGGAAATCGAGGCCGGCCAGTTCGACTGGAACCTCGACGACGAGGATGTGCACCTCAATATAGAGAAGCGCCTGACCGCGCTGGTCGGCGACGCCGGCAAGCGCCTGCACACCGGCCGCAGCCGCAATGACCAGGTCGCGACGGACATCCGGCTGTGGCTGCGCGACGCGATCGACACCATCGTCGGGCTGATCCGCGAATTCCAGCTGGCCGTGCTCGACCTGGCGGAACACCACGCCGACACGCCGCTGCCCGGCTTCACCCACCTGCAGGTCGCGCAGCCGGTCACCTTCGGCCACCACCTGATGGCCTACTTCGAAATGACCCGGCGCGACGCCGAGCGCTTCACCGACTGCCGCAAGCGGGTCAACCGCCTGCCGCTGGGCGCCGCCGCGCTGGCCGGCACCACATTCCCGATCGACCGCGAATTCGTCGCCGAACAGCTCGGCTTCGACGAGGTGTGCTTCAACTCGCTTGACGCGGTGTCCGACCGCGACTTCGCGATCGAATTCTGTGCCGCCGCGGCGCTCACGATGACCCACCTGTCGCGCCTGTCCGAGGAACTCATCCTGTGGATGAGCCCCCGCGTGGGCTTCATCGACCTGGCCGACCGCTTCTGCACCGGCTCGTCGATCATGCCGCAGAAGAAGAATCCGGACGTGCCGGAGCTGGTGCGCGGCAAGACCGGACGTGTCAACGGCAGCCTGATTGCGCTGCTGACGCTGATGAAAGGCCAGCCGCTGGCCTACAACAAGGACAACCAGGAAGACAAGGAGCCGCTGTTCGATGCCGCCGACACGGTGATCGACACGCTGCGCATCTACACCGACATGATGGGCAGCCGCGCCGACGAGGCCGGGAACCGGGTGTTCAACGTGCGGGTCAAGGCGGAAGCCATGCGTGCCGCACTGCGCCAGGGTTTCGCCACCGCCACCGACCTGGCCGACTGGCTGGTCAAGCGCGGCCTGCCCTTCCGCGACGCGCACGAGGCGGTCGCCCGTGCCGTGCGCCTGGCTGAACAGAAGGGCTGCGACGTGTCGGATCTCACGCTTGACGAGCTCAAGTCCTTCTCGCCGCTGGTCGATGACACAGTGTTCGCGGTGCTGACGGTCGAAGGTTCGCTGTCGGCCCGCAAGCACATCGGCGGCACGGCACCGGAACAGGTGCGCGCCGCCATTGCCCGCGCCCGGGCGCGGCTGGCAGCAGGCTGACGGAGGACCCCGCTTGGAACCGACAGGCACGACAACCGACGGACCCGCCGCCAGACGACTGCCGACGGCCGCCCGCTGAGATGGACCTGCTCGGCAAGTACCGCATCCTGCGCCTGCTCGGCGAAGGCGCAACCTCCAAGGTATTCCTCGCACACGATCCCTTCGGCAACCGCGACGTGGCGATCAAGATCGTTGCGCGCGGCGCGCGCGACGGCGGGGAAGGCGACGGCAAGTCGGAACGTTTCCAGAAGAAATTCTTCGTCGCCGAGGCGTCGCTGGCGGGCAAGCTCACACATCCGCACATCGTCCAGATCTTCGACGCGGTGGCCGAAGCCGACCCCGCCTACATCGTGATGGAGTACGTGCGCGGCGGCACGCTGGAGCGGCACACGCAGCCGGAACACCTGCTGCCAGTCGGCGACGTGCTGGAAATGATCTTCAAATGCACGCGCGCGCTCGATTTCGCTTGGCGCCTCGGAGTCATCCACCGCGACCTGAAGCCGGCCAACATCATGCGGGTCGAGGAACCGCGCGCCGACGGCCATCACCAGCCGGGCACCAACGTCAAGGTGTCGGACTTCGGCGCCGCGATGTCGATATCGGCCAGCGAAACCCAGGTATCCGGCGTCGGCTCGCCGGCCTACATGAGCCCGCAGCAGATCAAGGAACATCCGCTGAACCACCAGACCGACATCTTTTCGCTCGGCGTGGTGATGTACCAACTGCTGACCGGCCAGCTGCCGTTCCAGGGCAGCAACAACTACAGCATGATGTACCAGATCACGCACGCCGAGCCGGTGCCGCCGTCCGAACTGCGCCCCGACCTGCCGCCGGCGCTCGACGCCATCGTGATGCGCGCGCTGCAGAAGTCGCTCGACGACCGCTACCCGACGTGGGACGCCTTCTCGTTCGATCTGGCCGAGGCCTTCCGCAGCGAATCGCTGCGCGACCAGGACAGCCGGATCGCCGACAGCGAGAAATTCAATTCGCTCCGCCGGCTGTCCTTCTTCGGTGATTTCTCCGACGTCGAGCTGTGGGAGGTCGTGCGGCTGGCCGAATGGCATCGCGTGGCCGCCGGCCAGCCACTGCTGCGCGAGGGCGATGCCGGCGACGGCTTCTTCATCATCGCAGACGGCGAAGTGAAGGTGACCAAGGGGCGCAAGCTGCTCAACGTGCTGTCCGCCGGCGAATGCGTCGGCGAAATGGCGTACCTGACGCCGGAGCGCGGCACACGGGGCGCCGACGTATCCACGATGTCGGAATCGGTCGTGATCCACCTCGCCAACAGCACGCTGACGCGCGCTTCGGAAGCCTGCCGGCACCGTTTCGACCGCGCCTTCCTGCGCATCCTGGTCGAGCGGCTGGCGCTGGCCAACCAGCGGCTGAGCGGCGTCTGAACGATGAACGCGCTGCCAGCGACAGACCATGAACCCGGGCGCTCGCTGGGTCGCTACCAGCTGCGGCGCATCATCGGACGCGGCAGCACCAGCACCGTCTGGCTGGCCTGGGATCCGGAGATGCTGCGCGAGGTCGCGATCAAGTGCATTGACCCGGACGTCCTGAACGACCGCACGCGCGGCAAGATGCATCGCACGCTGCTGATCAACGAAGCCTCGCTGGCCGACAAGCTGAAGCATCCGCACATCGTGTCCATCCACGACGCAGTGATCGGCGACGACCAGGCCTGGATCGTGATGGAGCATGTCGCCGGCGGCACTCTGGACGCGCACACGCAGCGCCCCTTCCTGCTGCCGGTCGAGCGCATCGTCGAGCTGATGTTCAAATGCACGCGCGCACTCGACTACGCCTGCCAGCTCGGCATCACGCACCGCGACATCAAGCCGGCCAACATCCTGCTGACGCGAGACGGCGACATCAAGCTGACCGATTTCGGCGCGGCAATGTTCACCGCCAACCAGCGCACCCAGGTCGAAGGCGTCGGCTCGCCGGCCTACATGAGTCCGCAGCAGGTCCGCGAAATGCCGCTGAACCACCAGACCGACATCTATTCGCTCGGTGTCGTGCTCTACCAGCTGCTGGCCGGCGAACTGCCTTTCCAGGCCAGCAACAACTACAGCCTGGTGTACCAGATCATCAACGTCGATCCGCCGCCGCCGTCAGTGCATCGCGCAGGCCTGCCGCCGGCGCTCGACGCGGTGGTCGCGCGCGCAATGCAGAAGGACGTCGCGCTGCGCTACGCCAGCTGGAGCGACTTCACGCACGATCTGGCCCAGGCCTTCCGCAACCGTCGCCTCAAACCACGCGACGACGTGGAGGACGCGGCGGCAGAACAATTCCGGCTGCTGCGCATGCTGACCTTCTTCGCCGACTTCAGCGACGTCGAACTGTGGGAGGTCGCCCGCTTCGCACGCAGCGAGCGGGTCGCCGCCGGCACACTGCTGATGAAGGATGGCGAACAGGGCGACCACCTGTACGTGATCGCCGAAGGCGAGCTCACGGTATCGAAATTCGGCCGCACGCTGACCATCCTGACCGACGGCGAGTGCTGCGGTGAAATGTCGGTCGTCGCGCGCGACCGCAAGCTGCGCGCGAACGACGTACACGCCAGCACAGACAGCCTGCTGTTCGTGATAGACGGCGAACGCATCCGGCGCGCCTCCGAAACCTGCCGCATGCGCTTTTACGAAATTTTCCTGCTGGTGCTGGCCGGACGACTGTCGTCGGCCAACGCGCGGCTGGCCGACAGCTGGGGTGGTACTGACAGGCATGAATGAGCTGGCGCGGCAGATCGCCGCCGATCTGGGCTGCGCCCTGCACGGCGTCAGCGAGCTTGCGCCCGGGCGCACCGGTCGCGCGTTGCGGCTGGACACCGGTGACGGCGCCCTGTTCGTCAAGGTGCTGCCAGCCGGCCACGCCGACCGTTTCGCCGCGGAGGTCGACGGGCTGGACACACTGCGCGCAGCCGGCTGCTTCCGGATTCCCGAAGTCCGGGCGCGCGGCAACACGGACGCCCACACCTGGCTGGCGCTCGAATGGCTGGATCTGCATCCGGTCGGTTCGACGGACGAAGGCAGACGTTTCGGCGAAGCGCTGGCGGCGCTGCACACGGTCGAAGGCCCCCACTACGGTCTGGCGCGCGACAACTGGCTCGGCGACAGCCGGCAGGAGAACGGCACATCGGAGTCCTGGCCACTGTTCTATGCGCAGAAGCGGCTGACGCCGCAACTCGACCGGGTCATCGCGAGCGGACTGCGCGGACCGCTGGTCAGCGACACCCGCGCCATCATCGACCGGGTTGCCGCCCTGTTTCTCGACTACCGGCCAAAGCCTTCGCTGCTGCACGGTGACCTGTGGCACGGCAACGCCGGCATGGACCGTAACGGACGTCCGGCCGTGTTCGACCCCGCCGTGCATTACGGTGACCGCGAAGCCGACTATGCAATGACCGAACTGTTCGGCGGCTTTCCGACCTCGATGTACGCCGCCTACCAGGGTGCCGCACCGCTGCATCACAACGCGCCGGCCCGCCGTGGCCTGTACCGGCTTTACCACATGCTCAACCACTACAACCTGTTCGGCGCCTCATATCTGCGCGAAGCGGAACGCACCGCAGCACGACTGATCGCCGAACTGCGCTGACACCGACAGCCCGGCGCCATGCGGCAGCGCCAAGATTGCGCGGACCACTTTTGAACGACCGTTCACATCCCGTTGTTTCAGAAACAAAAAATTCACGAAGCTTTTTGTGTGCAGCGCAACAAATACTTCTTGACTTCGCGTCGACCGTCCCTATAATCGTGTTCATGGTGCAGCGCAATAAGGACAACGGTCCAGCCAGCGCTTCACGATTCAGGTGGCCCGTCAGCGTTTGAGTTCTGTCCGCTTCGTGGTCGCTCTTTCAACTAAATGTATGGAGATACCACCATGGCTTTCACCACCGAACATTTCGCCACCGCCAACAAGAACGCCATCGAAGCCCTGCTGACGCTGGCGAACACCGCTTTTGCCAGCACCGAGCGTCTGGCTGCCCTGAACCTGAACACCGCACGTTCGCTGCTCGAAGACAGCGTCGCCAACGCAAAGACCCTGATGGGTGCGAAGGATGTCCAGGAAATCGTCGCCCTGCAGAGCGGCCTGGTTCAGCCGTCGATCGAGAAGGTCGTTGCCTACTCGCGCAGCGTCTATGAAATCGTGTCGCAAACCCAGGACGAACTGAGCAAGGTCGTCGAAGCCCAGGTCGGCGAAGTGAACAAGGCTGTTGCCACGACGCTGGATCAGGCCGCCAAGCAAGCACCGGCCGGTTCGGATGTCGCCGTCGCCGCCGTCAAGTCGGCCATCGCCGCCGCCAACAGCGCCTACGACAGCATCGCCAAGGCGACCAAGCAAGCGGTTGAAATGGCTGAAGCCAACGTCAATGCAGCGACCTCGGCCACCGTGCGTGCCGTCGGCGCCGCCAGCAACACCGCGAAGAAGAAGGCAGCTGCCTGATTCATCGCTGCATGAAAAAAGCCCCGCCGAGTGCGGGGCTTTTTTTCGTCTACTGTTTGCCGAAGGGTGGGCGGCGATTCCGGCCCGGATCACAGGTCGGCAGCATCCTCGATTTCCAGCCCGCGCTGCAGCACCTCGTGACGCATCGCGGCCATCGCCGACGCCACCTTCGCCGGTTCGCCCTTCGCCCCCAGTTCTATGTGCTGGCGCGGACGCTGTGC
>DATCUL010000329.1:0-3838 GCA_036567405.1 Methyloversatilis sp.
GGCACTCCGCTTCTGCGGTGTCGACAACAGGTGGATACGAGCGGCGCTGCTGCCTGCATGACGGCTACGCTTCATGGTGCGCCCGGACCGAAGAATCAGGCCTGATCGGAGCAATCCCTGCGAGAAGCTTCTGTCCTTCCCGTTTTCGGCCGGCACAGGCGTACTGTTCAGTCATTTCCCGACGCACATCGACCCGGTCGATGCGTTGCGGCACGAATGACCTGACGGAGCCGGCATGACCAGACGTTCCCTTCCGCTGTCCCGCGTCTATGGCCACCTCGAGCCGGGGCCGGTCGTGCTGCTGACCACCCGGCACCGCAAACGAGCCAACGTGATGGCCATGTCCTGGCACACGATGCTGGAATTCGAACCGCCGCTGGTCGGCTGCGTGGTCAGCAACAGGGACTTCAGTTTCGCCGCACTGAAGGCAACCCGGGAATGCGTCATCGCCATTCCGACCGAAGACATCGCGACCAAGGTGGTCGGCTGCGGCAACACCTCGGGCCGCGACACTGACAAGTTCGGCACCTTCGGCCTGACCGCGCAGCCGGCTGCACAGGTCGGCGCGCCGCTGATCGCCGAGTGCTACGTCAATCTAGAATGCCGGGTGGTCGATACGCGGCTGGTGAACCGCTACAACTTCTTCGTTCTGGAAGTCGTGAAGGCATGGATCGATCCGGCCTGCACCGAACCGTGCACGCTGCATCACCGCGGGCGAGGCGTCTTCACGGTCGCCGGACGGACGATCAAGCTGCCATCCCGGATGAAATAGCACGGCCGCCGCCGGTGCCTGCCCACAACTTTGATGCACCGCAAAAAAGTGTGAAAATGGCCGAGCCGATGCGGCCTAACGTCGATTGACGCAAAACATTGGTCACGACGGTTATCTAAAATGGCAGCATTTCCCTTAACCAGCGTCCATCGTCCATCCCATGACATTCTCCGCTCCGCTTTCCGGCAAGAAGGGCCTCATCATCGGCCTCGCGAACGACCACAGCATCGCCTACGGCAGTGCGCATGCAGCACGCGAGCAAGGTGCCGAACTGGTGCTGTCCTGCCTCAACGAAAAAGCCTTCCGCTATGTCGAACCGCTGGCACAGGCACTGGATTCGCCGCTGTATGCCTGTGACGTCGAGAAGCCCGGTGAACTCGAGGCGCTGGTGAATCACGCGGTCGAGCGCATGGGACGGATCGATTTCGTCATCCACTCGATCGCCTGGGCACCGCTGGAAGACCTGCACGGACAGGTGATCGACAGTTCGAGCACCGGCTTCGCACGTGCGATGGAAGTGTCCTGCCATTCGTTCGCGACGCTGGCCAAGCTGTGCGCGCCGCACATGACCGAAGGTGGCAGCATGCTGACCATGTCCTACCTGGGCGCCGACGAAGCGGTGCCGCACTACGGCCTGATGGGTCCGGTCAAGGCCGCGCTCGAATCGCTGGTGCGCTACATGGCGATGGAGCTCGGCCCGCGCGGCATCCGCGTGCATGCGGTTTCGCCCGGCCCGATCATGACGCGCGCTGCATCCGGTATCGCGTCCTTCGACGAACTGATGGAAAACGCGATCCGCAAGGCGCCGCTGGGCCGTTTGGTCACGCTGGAAGAGATTTCCAACCTGTGCGCCTTCCTCTGTTCCGACGCATCGTCCGGCATGACCGGCCAGACCATTTACGTCGACGCCGGCTGCCACGCAGTCGCCTGAATTTTCCCACCTTCCGGTTTCCAACATGACTCAGACACCTTCCGTCGACTGGATCGAAAACGTCACCTACGACGAGCTGTCGGTGGGCCAGAGTGCCCGCCTGCTGCGCACGCTGACACTGGCCGACATCCAGGCTTTCGCCGCGGTATCCGGCGACACCAATCCGGCGCACCTGAATCCGGAATACGCGGCCGACACGCTGTTCCACGGCGTGATCGCGCATGGCATGTGGGGTGGCGCGTTGATTTCCGCGCTTCTCGGCACGCAGTTTCCCGGCCCCGGCACCATCTATCTCGAACAGGCGCTGCATTTCACCAAGCCGGTACGCATTGGCGACACGCTGGCGGTGACGGCAACCGTGGTCAGCAAGGACGATGCGAAGAAGCGCGTCGAACTCGACTGCGAAGTGGTCAACCAGAAGGGCGATCGCGTGCTGCATGGCACCGCGCGCGTGCTGGCGCCGACGCAGAAGGTGCGCCTGCAGCGCGTCAATGCGCCGCAGATCCAGCTGTTCGACCCGGAAGCCCGCTTCAAGGAACTGCTGGCGCGCGGCGCCGGCATTCCCGCAGTGCGCTGCGCCGTGGTGCATCCGTGCGATGTCGAGTCGCTCAGCGGCGCGATGGATTCGGCGCGGCACGGGCTCATCGTGCCGGTGCTGATCGGTCCGGAAGTACGCATCCGTCACATCGCGTCCGAAGCCGGCATCGATCTGACCGGCGCGGAAATCGTCAACGAGGCGCACAGCCACGCCGCCGCCGAGCGCGCCGCCGACATGGCTGCGGCCGGTGAGGTCGAGGTGCTGATGAAGGGCAGCCTGCACACCGACGAACTGATCCACGCGGTGCTGGCGCGGCCGGCGCTGCGTACCGGGCGGCGCATGTCGCATGTATTCCGCTTCGACGTGCCGCTTTACAGCAAGCCGCTGCTGATCACCGATGCGGCGCTGAACATCCGCCCGACGCTGGGCGAGAAGGTCGACATCATCCAGAACGCGATCGACTTCGCCCGCATCATGGGCATCGAGCGGCCGAAGGTCGCGATCCTGTCGGCGGTCGAGACGGTCAACCCGGGCATTCCGTCGACGCTGGACGCAGCGGCGCTGTGCAAGATGGCCGCCCGCGGCCAGATCACCGGCGGCGAACTGGATGGTCCGCTGGCCTTCGACAACGCAATCTCGGCGCATGCCGCTCAGGTCAAGCACATCGAATCGACGGTGGCCGGCGACGCGGACATCCTGGCCGTGCCGGATCTGGAAAGCGGCAACATGCTGGCCAAGCAGCTCGAATACCTGGCCGGTGCCACCGGTTCCGGCCTGGTGCTCGGCGCACGCGTGCCGATCGCGCTGACCAGCCGCGCCGACGGCCCGATGGCGCGCGTCTCCTCGGCCCTGCTGGCCCAGCTGGCCGCGTACAACGCCCGCCGCGACCATCCGCGTCAGGCCTGGAAGAACGGCGTCTGACCGGGCGACATCATGGCCATCCTTGCCGTCAACGCGGGCTCGTCCTCGCTCAAGTTCTCGATCCACCCGCTGTGCGGTGCCGAAGTCCAGCCACCGGTGCTCACCGGCAACATCCAGGGGCTGGAGCCCGGCGGCGCCCCGACGATGGACTGGTCCTTCGGGGACCAGCGGCACCAGCGCACACTGGCTGTCACTGACGACGCCTTTGCGGACGCGCTGGTCGAACTGCGCACGCTGCTGGCCGGCGAGGCCGGCATTCCCCCGATCGAGGCGGTATCGCATCGCGTGGTGCATGGCGGCAGCCTGTTCCGCAGCAGCGTCGTCGTCACCGACGAGGTGCTGGAACAGCTGAGCGGGCTGAATTCGCTGGCGCCGCTACACCAGCCGCACAACATCGACGGCATTCGCGCCTTCCGCAAGGCGTTTCCGCAACTGCCGCAGGTGGCGTGCTTCGATACCGCGTTCCACGCCAGCCTGCCCGAGGTCGCGAGCGCCTTCGCGATCCCGCGCGCACTGTCGGCACAAGGCGTGCGCCGCTACGGTTTCCACGGTCTTTCCTATCAGTACATCATGAGCACACTGCTGTCGCAGACGCCGCGCGCGCGCGGGCGCGTACTGATGGCGCATCTGGGCAACGGCGCGAGCCTTTGCGCGGCACTGGACGGACTCAGCCAGG
>DATCUL010000330.1:0-19336 GCA_036567405.1 Methyloversatilis sp.
GTATGCCCAGTTCTTCGCGTGCGTGCGCAGCGAGCGCATCGTGCCGCATCAACTGGCGTGACACCTCGGCCGCCAGTTCCGGGTCGAGCCCGCGGCCTTCGTAGATCGCGGCCAGTTCGGCGTGCTCGTGGCGCGGGTCGCTGGCCTGCTCGCGCCTTTCCTGCTCGATGTCCGCCCGTTCCGCGTCGGCCTGCGAGCAGACCGACACGTATTCCCCGGCGGCCATCGACATCGCACCGGCCACCAGTCCGGCGACGCCCGTCAGCAGCACGACCGCCGGTGCAGCACCGGCCGCGGCCACGCCGGCGATCAGGCTGGCCGTCGACACCACGCCGTCGTTGGCACCCAGTACGGCAGCGCGCAGCCAGCCGGTCGTCAGGCTGCGGTGCAGTTCTATCCGCTTAGCGCGTCGGTTGGCGTCGCGCGCCGAGTTCGGGTCCGGCTGATCCATCGGTTTGAGTCCGGTCAAAGTCGTGAATGGGTGCAAGGGTATACTCCGCGGCCCGCCTGCCTGAAGAGCCGCATGTCCCGCTACGCCAATACCGCCGCCTACCGCTTCGTGCCGCTCGACGACCGCGACGTCCTGCGCACCCGCATCCAGGACGCGGCGCAGTCACGCAATCTGCTGGGCACCGTGCTGCTCGCCACCGAGGGCATCAACATCTTCCTCGCCGGGCTTGAGAACGACCTTCGCGCATTCTTCGACGATCTGCAGCAGGACGCGCGCTTCGCGGCGCTGGACATCAAGTGGAGCTATTCGGACACGCTGCCGTTCAGGCGGCTGCGCGTTCGGCTGAAAAAGGAAATCGTCACCGTCGGCGCACCGGACTTCGATCTGAACGAGACGCCGGCACCCTATCTGCCGCCGGCCGAACTGAAGCGCTGGTACGACGAAGGCCGTCCCTTCGTCATTCTCGACACGCGCAACCGCTGGGAAATCGAACAGGGCAGCTTCGACAACGCGCTCGACCCCGGTGTCGACAGCTTCGGCCAGTTTCCGGCCGCGCTGGAAAAGTACGCCGACCTGAAGGACACGCCGGTGGTCACCTTCTGCACCGGCGGCATCCGCTGCGAAAAGGCCGCGCCGCTGATGAAGCGCGCCGGCTTCAATCAGGTGTACCAGCTCGAGGGCGGCATCCTGCGCTACTTCGAGGAAATCGGCGGCGCCCACTGGCACGGCAACTGCGTCGTGTTCGACGACCGCGGTGCGCTGGCACCCGACCTCAGTCCGGCCCCCCCGCGTACCTGATCAGTCCTTACTGCGCGGGCGCAGCGCACTGACGCCCAGCACGACCGCCAGCGACAGCGCACCGGCCAGCAGGCCAGTCACGGCATCGGCAACGAAAGGCAGCACCGCTCCCGCCACCTGACCGGCGCCTTCCGCCAGATGGTGGACCCACTCGTGCATGCCCGGAATGCCGTGCGCCAGAATGCCGCCGCCGACCAGGAACATCGCCGCCGTACCGGCAACCGACAGCGCTTTCATCAACCAGGGCGCCGCGGCCAGAATGCCCTTGCCGAAACTGCGCTTGCAGCGCGCGAACGCGCCATCACCGGCCGCCCGGCTCAGGTACAGCCCGCCGTCGTCCAGCTTGACGATGCCCGCCACCAGCCCGTAGACGCCGACCGTCATGATCGCGGCGACGCTCAGCAGCACCGTCACCTGGGTGCCGAACGGCGCGGTGGCGACGGTGCCCAGCGAGATCGTGATGATTTCGGCCGACAGGATGAAATCGGTGCGCACCGCACCGACGATCTTTTCCTTTTCCAGCGCGACCAGATCGACCTCGGCATCGACCAGCGCCGTGGTCAGTTCCTCGTGATGAGCGGCATCCTCTTCCGCGCTGTGCAGCAGCGGATGCGCCAGCTTTTCGAAGCCTTCGAAGCACAGGAACAGCCCGCCCAGCATCAACAGCGGTGTCACCGCCCACGGAATGAAGGCACTGATGGCCAGCGCCGCCGGCACCAGGATGAGCTTGTTGCGCACCGAACCCATGGCCACGGCGAACACCACCGGCAGTTCGCGCTCGGCCCTGACACCGGCCACCTGCTGCGCGTTCAGCGCCAGATCGTCACCCAGCACGCCGGCCGTCTTCTTGGCGGCGACCTTGGTCAGTATCGACACATCGTCGAGGATGGTCGCGATGTCGTCGATCAGTGCAAGAAGGCTGGCTCCGGCCATGGGCGTGGTCCTGTCGGTTGAGGTGGCGCCCGCCGATCCGTCCGGCATGCGGGGCGGAGCGCATCCTACCGGAAGGAATGGCGCATCCGCCGGATCGGCTGCGCCCTCCCGACGTTAAATGCAGGTATCGGCGCCCGGAACGACGATGAAGCGCAGCCCGTGGCCGATTCGCCCGGTCTGCCCGAAGCGGAGACTGAACGGTCGCCGCACAGCCCGACTGTTCGCGACCTGCGGGCCGTTCCGGCATCGAACCCGGTTACCCGCCGGTCACTCCTTTTTTGCAACCTTTCCGACGATCGCCTGTATGGCCTGCCCCTTGAACGAGCTTGCCGTGACGGCACCGATCGCGACGACGACCGCCCCAAGATAGAAATTGACCTCCAGCAAAGCCATCCCCGCGAGCAGGACAGCAACGCCAAGTATGAAAAATTTCATGCATCCCTCTTGTCTGGATCGACGTGCTCAGACGCGCCACGCCGGGAATCATTCAGCCGGACGACACGCGCGATGCGTCCGGATTTGGCCGACCGCACCCCGCCGCATGACATCCGGGCAACAGGACAGACTGCCCGCGCGGCACCCCGGCGAAAACGGCGTCGCCCGATGCCGTGTAGGACTTGCCCGACGCGGCCGGTAAGCATAGCCGACCGTGCGCGCACCGGCAGAACGGTAGTCTCGGGCCGTCGTCAGGTGCACGCGCCGGGCGCATCCCCTTTTCACCACCAGATGCCAGCCCGGAACGCACCGATGTCCTCTTCGCGACGCGTCATGTTCGCATTTCTCCTCGCCGCCACCGTCGTGATGATCGCCACCGGGCCGGATGAAGGCCCGGCGGCCCGCATTGCCGCCGCGCTGGCGGAACGGTGCCGGGCCGTCGTACATGCGCTGGGTCGGTAGCGTCAGCAGATGCGTTCCCACAAGCTGGTTTCGTCGCTCAGGCGATCGTATTCGACGCCCTTGAAATCGCCACGCGACACGATGCCGACGATCCTGCCCTTATCGACCACCGGCAGGTGGCGGTAGCCGCCGTCGCTCATCGCGCGCAGTGCATCGATCGAGGTTGCCTCCGGCGCGATGGTGTCCGGATCGGGTGTCATCGCGACCGCCAGCTTCGTGCCCGGTCCGTCGTGGGCTTCCGCGAGGATGCGCACTGCGTCGCGGCCGGTGAAGATGCCGACCAGCGCTTCCTTGTCATCGACCACCAGCACCGCACCCACGCGCCGTTCCCACATGCCCTGGCAGGCCGTGCGCACCGTGTCGCCGGTACTCAGCTTCAGCGGTTCCTTGTCTCTGACGATCAGATCTATGCAACGCTTTTTCATGACCTCTCCCGATAGTGATGGAGCACACGCCCCATGCTTAAAGGATAGGCGCCTGACCGGCGGGAAACTTGAGCCTGATCAGCATTGCGTGCCAGCCACCCGCCTTCGGCTAAGCTTGCGCGTTCGAGGCCTTTCACGTTTGCCATGTCTTCCTCTGCAGCACCCCCGGCTTCGCGTCTGGGCGGCTATCTGGCCGCCGCAGGCACCGTCACGATCTGGGCCGGTTTCATCCTGGTTTCCCGCTTCGGCGGCAAGAGCGCGCTCACCCCCTACGACACGCTGGCGCTGCGTCTGGCGACCGCAACGCTGATCCTGCTGCCCTTCTGCGGCGGCCTGACGCTGCGTGTCTGGCGCGATGCGAAGCTGTGGACGCTGGCCATGCTGGGCGGACTGATCTACGGCGTGCTGGCATTTGCCGCCTTCAAGTTCGCGCCGGCGGCGCACGGCGCCATCCTGCTGCCGGGCATGCAGCCCTTTCTGGTGGCGCTGGCCGCCTGGATCATCACCGGCTCGCGACCGGGCCGCTCCAGCGTGGCCGGACTGGCCGCCATCGCGATCGGCATCGCCTGCGTGGCCACGCACTATCTGGAGGGTGGACATGGCTGGACACCGGAGATGCTGGTCGGCGACGCGCTGCTGCTCGCCAGCTCGTCGGTCTGGGCGATCTACAGCGTGCTGGCGCGGAAATGGGGCTGCGACCCATGGACGCTGACCCGTTTCGTCGCGCTCGGATCGACCGTGGTGTTCATGCCGGTGTATCTGCTGTGGCTGCCGAAGGCGCTGACCGAGGTGCCGCTGTCGATGATGCTGCTGCAGGGGCTCTATCAGGGCGCCGGCGTCACCATCGTCGCCATGCTGCTGTTCCTGAAGGCGGTCCACATACTCGGGGCCGAACGCACCGGCGCACTGGTCGCCATGGTGCCGGTGCTGGCCGGCGTGGCGGCCGCCCCGCTGCTGGATGAGGCGCTGTCCGGCTGGCTGATCGCCGGGCTGGTCTGCGTGTCGGCCGGCGCCTTCATCGCGGCGCGGCCGTCGGCAAAAAGGAACGGGGCCCGCTGAGGAGCCCCGTCTCGTTGCTGCCGGCAGTTGCGCGGGTCAGAACGGAATGTCGTCGTCCATGCCGCCGAAGCCGCCCGAAGACGGCGGAGCCGACTGCGGTGCGCTCTGTGCCGGGCGCTGCGGTGCCTGGCGGGGCGCCGACTGACGCGGCGCCTGATCGAAATCGTCGCCGCCACCGCCACCATAGCTTTCGCCGCCCCCACCGCCGGCACCCTGACGACTGCCCAGCATCTGCATCTGGTCAGCACGGATTTCCGTGGTGTAGCGGTCCTGGCCTTCCTTGTCCTGCCACTTGCGGGTGCGCAGGCTGCCTTCGACATAGACCGCCGAGCCCTTGCGCAAGTACTGGCCGGCAATCTCGGCCAGGCGGTTGAAGAACACCACGCGGTGCCACTCCGTCTGTTCCTTCTTCTCGCCGGTGGCCTTGTCCTTCCAGCTGTCGGTGGTCGCGACCGTAATGTTGCAGATCGCGTCGCCGTTGGGCGCGTAGCGCGTTTCCGGGTCCTTCCCGAGATTGCCTACCAGAATGACCTTGTTGACTGAAGCCATGTTTTCCCTCCCCCGGGAGTGTCTTGAACGTCCGTCGCGCCGAGGCGACCGGACCGGATGATCGAAAGCCGCGCCGAGCGCCGGATATTACCCCGTACGCCGGCGCATGCACATTGCATGTCAGGCGGTGGCGGGCGGCACCTCGAGCAGGCTGCGCAGCCCGTCCTCGTCCCACAGTTCCAGATTGACCTTGAGGTAGGCCATGCGCCGCTCGGTTTCGACGCGCGCCTCGCGCACGCCAGGCAGTCCGGCCAGCTGGACACGCAGCCGGTCGAGATCGACGTGCTCGCCGATCACGTACTCGCGCAGCGCGACCACTGGCGGCGCGCGCATCGAACGCGCCCACAGCCACCACACGATCGCCAGCCCGGTACAGAACACGAACACGCCATGCGCGCCGAAACGCAGGGCGATCGCCCCGCCGACCGCGCTGCCCAGTGCCGCACCGACCGACTGCGCCGTGTTGAAGGTACCGAGCGCCGCCCCTTTGGCCGACGGCGGCGCGACGCGCGACACCAGCGACGGCAGCGACGCCTCGAGCAGGTTGAAGGCAGTGAAGAACACGAACAGACCGGCGGCGATCGTCGCCAGGGTGTCGCCCGACACCAGGAACAGCAGCTGCGAGGCGATCAGCGCCAGAATGGCCGACAGCAGCAGCGTCTTGTTGCGCGCCTTGCGCTCCGACCAGATGATGGCCGGCACCATGATGACGAAGCTGGCGAGCACAACCGGAAGATAGATCTTCCAGTGCGTGCTGACCGGCATGCCGACGCGCTCGACCAACGCCAGCGGCACCATCAGGAACATCGCCATCTGCACCAGATGCACCGCGAACACGCCGAAATTCAGGCGCATCAGCTGGCTGTCGCCGATCACCTGCGCGAACGGCGTCGGCACGGCCACCGGCGGCGCTTCCGGATCGGGCACCACCTTGAGCAGCAGCGGGATGGCCAGCAGCGCCAGCATGGCGATCATCAGGAACATGCCGTGCATGCCGATGGCGCTGTACAGCGCCGGCGAAATCACCAGCGATGCCGCGAAAACGAGGCCGATACTGGAACCGATCATCGCCATCACCTTGGTGCGATGCTGTTCGCGCACCAGATCGGCGGCCAGCGCCGTCACCGCGGCCGAAATGGCGCCCAGCCCCTGCAGCGCGCGGGCGGCGATCATCCAGTTGATGTCCGGCGCCCACATGGCCGCCAGGCTGCCGGCGGCGTACAGCAGCAGGCCGAACACGATGACCGGCTTGCGGCCGAAGCGGTCGGACGCCATGCCGAACGGAATCTGCATGACCGCCTGCGCCAGGCCGAACATGCCGAACGCCAGGCCGGTGCGGAAGATGTTGTCGCCGCCCGGCAGCGTCCTGGCGAACACCGAGAACACCGGCAGCACCAGAAAGAGCCCCAGCATGCGCAGGGCGAAAATGGAGGCCAGCGCTGCCCCCGCACGCCACTCGGTGCGGGTCATGCTGTCTTTGATCGGGGGATTCATGTCGGGCAGGAAAAGCGAGCAGACGCGATTCTAGCAAGCGGGCGGCACAGTGACCGGTTCCCGCGCTCGCGTTTCCCGCAAAAATAGGTTTTCATAGCCGGTTCGCTGTGACTTGGGCAGGCTGATGGACTGGATTCGCATTCGCGGTGCACGCACCCACAATCTCAAGAACATCAACATCGACATTCCGCGCGACCGGCTGACCGTGATCACCGGGCTGTCCGGGTCGGGCAAGAGTTCTCTGGCCTTCGACACGCTGTACGCCGAGGGGCAGCGCCGCTACGTCGAGTCGCTGTCGGCCTATGCGCGCCAGTTCCTGCAGCTGATGGAAAAGCCGGACGTGGACCTGATCGAGGGCCTGTCGCCGGCGATTTCGATCGAACAGAAGGCGACCAGCCACAATCCCCGCTCCACCGTCGGCACGGTCACCGAAATCCACGACTACCTGCGCCTGCTGTTCGCGCGCGTCGGCACGCCGCACTGCCCGGTGCACGGCGAGCCGCTGGCCGCGCAGAGCGTGTCGCAGATGGTCGACGCGGTGCTGGCCATGCCCGAGGAGAGCAAGGTGGCCATCCTTGCGCCGGTGGTCAGCGAGCGCAAGGGCGAGCAGGTCGAGCTGATTTCCGAGCTGCGTTCGCGCGGTTTCGTGCGCGTGCGTCTGGACGGCCAGATGATGGACATCGACGCGCTGCCGAAGCTGGACAAGAACACCAAGCACACGATAGACGTCGTGGTCGACCGCCTGAAGGTGCGCGCCGACATGCGCCAGCGCCTGGCCGAATCGCTGGAAACCGCACTGCAGCAGGCCGAGGGCCGCGCCATCGCGCTGGACATGGACAGTGGCGCCGAACAGCTGTTTTCCGCCCGCTTCGCCTGCCCGGTATGCGGCCACAGCGTGGCCGAACTGGAACCGCGGCTGTTCTCGTTCAACAACCCGGCCGGCGCCTGCACCAGCTGCGACGGCCTGGGCATGGTCACCTTCTTCGACCCGGCGCGCATCGTCGCCCACCCGCACCTGTCGCTGGCTTCGGGCGCGATCCGCGGCTGGGACCGGCGCAACCAGTTCTATTTCCAGCTGCTGTCCAGCCTGGCGAGCTTCTACCGGTTCGACATCGACACCCCGTTCGAGCAGCTCGACGCCCGGCTGCAGACCATCGTGCTCGACGGTTCGGGCAAGGAACGCATCCCCTTCCGCTACCTGTCGGAAACCGGCCGCACCACCATCCGGGAACACGTGTTCGAGGGCGTGGTGCCGAATCTGGAACGCCGGTACCGCGAAACCGACTCGGTCGTGGTGCGCGAGGAACTGGGCAAGTACCGCAACACCAAGGTGTGTCCGGACTGCCAGGGCACCCGCCTGCGCAGCGACGCACGCCACGTCAGGGTGGCCGGCCACTCGCTGCCGCAGCTGGCCGGCCTGCCGCTGCGCGCCTGCAAGGCCATCTTCGACGGCATGGAACTGGATGGCGCCCGCGCCGCCATCGCCGCCCGCATCATGCGCGAGGTCGCCGCCCGGCTCGGCTTCCTGATCGACGTCGGCCTCGACTACCTGAGTCTGGACCGCTCGGCCGAAACGCTGTCCGGTGGCGAGGCGCAGCGCATCCGGCTGGCCAGCCAGATCGGTTCCGGCCTGACCGGCGTCATGTATGTGCTGGACGAGCCGTCGATCGGCCTGCACCAGCGCGACAACGCGCGCCTGCTAGGCACGCTTTCGCGTCTGCGTGACCTCGGCAACACCGTGGTCGTGGTCGAGCACGATCAGGAAGCGATCGAAATGGCCGACCACGTGGTCGACATGGGCCCCGGTGCCGGCCAGCACGGCGGCGAGGTGATCGCCCAGGGCACGCCGGCCGACATCGAGACCTGCGAAGCCAGCCTGACCGGCGCCTACCTGTCCGGCCGCAGGCAGATCGCGGTACCGGCCACGCGCACGCCGCCGAAGGACGACTGGCTGCACATCCGCGGTGCGCGTGGCAACAACCTGACCGGCACCGACGCTGCCATTCCGGTCGGCCTGCTGACCTGCGTCACCGGCGTGTCCGGCTCGGGCAAATCCACGCTGATCAACGACACGCTGTACGCCGCAGCGGCCCATCACCTGTACGGTTCGGCCGCACTGCCGGCCGCGCACGACGCCATCGACGGGCTGGACCTGTTCGACAAGGTGATCAATGTCGACCAGTCGCCGATCGGCCGCACGCCGCGTTCCAATCCGGCCACCTACACCGGCCTGCTGACGCCGATCCGGGAGCTGTTCGCCGGCGTGCCGGAAGCGCGCTCGCGCGGCTACGGGCCGGGCCGCTTCTCGTTCAACGTCAAGGGCGGGCGCTGCGAAGCCTGCCAGGGCGACGGTCTGGTACGGGTCGAGATGCACTTCCTGCCCGACGTGTTCGTGCCCTGCGACGTGTGCGCCGGCCGCCGCTACAACCGCGAAACGCTGGACATCCGCTACAAGGGCCGGACCATCCACGACGTGCTGGCGATGACCGTCAACGAGGCGCGCGACTTCTTCGATGCGGTGCCCACGGTCGCGCGCAAGCTGGAAACGCTGGTCGAGGTCGGGCTCGGCTACATCGGCCTCGGCCAGAGCGCGACCACGCTGTCCGGCGGCGAGGCGCAGCGCGTGAAGCTGGCGCTGGAACTGTCCAAGCGCGACACGGGCCGCACGCTGTACATACTGGATGAGCCGACCACCGGCCTGCACTTCCACGATGTTGACATGCTGCTCGGCGTGCTCGGCCGACTGCGCGACGCCGGCAACACCATCGTCGTCATCGAACACAACCTGGACGTGATCAAGACCGCTGACTGGATCATCGACCTCGGCCCCGAAGGCGGCGCCGGCGGCGGCCAGATCATCGCGCTCGGCACGCCGGAACAGGTCGCACTGGAGCCGCGGTCCTACACCGGCCGCTACCTCGCACCGCTGCTCGAACGCGCAAGCGGCTGAACATCTCCGCATGAGCGGTCATGGGTCGCAATAACGTCGTCGTCGATCGTCGGCAGGCGCGATTTCGGCGTGAGAAATCGCGAGCATGGCTCGCTCCCACAGGGAACATCCATCGCGGTTCTTGTAGGAGCGGCCCATGGTCGCGATGCGGCGGTCGTTCAGCGACCGACGGCTTTGTCGTGCATCATCGCGGCGGAGCGATGTCCGACACCCGGCACGCGCCGAAACAGGAGGAAACATGAGCGAAATCTATGGCGAGCAGCACCGTGCGCTGCAGGACGCCTTCGACGTGCGGGCGCTGGCCGATCGCGTGCGCGACGTCATCGTGCTGCCGGAAATCCCGCCCGAACATCAGGGCTTCATCGAATCGCGCGACTTCTTCTTCCTGAGCACGATCGACCACCGCGGTTACCCGACCGTGTCGCACAAGGGCGGCAACCCCGGTTTCGTCAAGGTGGTCGACAGCAGCACGCTCGCCTTCCCCAGCCTGGACGGCAACAGCATGTACCTGTCGATGGGCAACATCGCCGGCAACAGCAAGGTCGGCCTGCTGTTCATCGACTTCGAAACGCCGCATCGCGTGCGCGTGCACGGCGAAGCCACGATCAGTCGCGATGACCCGCTGATGCAGGCCGGCCTGCCGGAATTCCACGGCGCCGAGATGATCGTGCGGATCAAGGTCACGGAGATTTTCATCAACTGCCCGCGATACATCCACCGCTACCAGCGCGTCGACACATCACGCTACGTGCCGCAGCCCGGCTGCCCCACGCCGCCGCCGCAATGGAAGCGCATCGACGGCCTGCAGGACGTGCTGCCCGAACGGGACCGTGCCATCGCCGAACAGCTCGGCGGCGTCATCACGCTGGAGGAATACGGCGCGAAGGTGGTCAGCGGCGAAGGCTGATAACTGCCAGCGGAAATCTTCCCCCCGCACCGCTCAGTGGTTGAAACGGTAGCTCGCGGCCGGGTGCACCTGCCAGGCGCCGTCGCCGGTCAGTTCCAGCACCTGCGTGTGGAACTTCAGGATGGTCGAGCGGTGGCCAACGCTGATCAGGGTCGTCCCGGTCTCCAGCAGCTGCCGGTAGAGCTTGGCCTCGTTGGCGATGTCGAGCGCGCTGGTCGCCTCATCGAGCATGGCATAGCGTGGCCGCGTCAGCAGCAGCCGGGCGAAGGCCAGGCGCTGCTGCTCGCCGATCGACAGCACCTTGTGCCAGTCCATCTCGGCATCCAGCCCGCCGGCGCGGCTGGCGAGGTCTGGCAGGTTTACCCGCTCCAGCAGATCCAGCAGTTCGCCGTCGGTGGCTGCGTGTCCGGCATGCGGATACAGCAGCTGGCTGCGCAGCGTGCCCAGCACCATGTAGGGCTGCTGCGGCAGGAAGAACATGTCGTCGTTGCCGGGCCGCGAGATGGTGCCGCTGCCCGAGCGCCACAGGCCCGCGATGGCGCGCAGCAGCGAGCTCTTGCCACTGCCGCTCTCGCCGACGATCATCAGTCCCTCGCCCGGCCTGACCGCGATCGACAGGTTGCGGATAAGGATGCGGTCGCTGTTCGGCGTACATAGCGTGACGCCGTCGAGCACGAGGTCCGGCGCCTCGACCGATCCGATGACACCGCCCGGTACCGCCTGTCCGCCCGCCTGCCCGGGCAGCAGTACCCTGGCCAGCGAATCCAGGCGGTCGACGCCGGCGGCGAAGCGGCTCAGGCCCTCGAAGTTCTCGACGATCAGCGAAATGGCGCCGAGCACCGCGGCAAAGGCGCCGGCTGCCTGCACCGCCCGCCCCACCTCCAGCTCGCCCGAAATGACGCGTGACGCGATGATGGCGCTCGGGATGACCAGGGTCAGCAGGAAGTAGGCGTGCTGGAACAGATTGAGCGAGAACTGGCCGCGTATCAGCCGGCTGAAGTTGTCGAAGGCGGCATTGAAGCGCCCCCGGACCTGCTTCAGCTCCTGGGCTTCGCCACGGTAGAACGCGATCGATTCGGCGTTCTCGCGCACCCGCACCAGCCCGAAACGGAAGTCGGCCTCGCGCCGGATCTGGTTGAAATTCAGTCCCATCAGCCGCCGCCCGAACACGAACACCACGACCAGCGTGCCGGACAGCGCATAGACGACGAGGAAATACACCAGCTCGTGCGATATCGACCACAGCACGCTGCTGAAGGCGACCAGCTGCAGGATGGAACTGATGATGACCAGCAGGAAGTACAGCGAGCGCTGGGTGAAGGTCGCGATGTCCTCGGCCACCCGCTGGTCCGGATTGTCGATGCCCTGATTGGCATTCAGCTCGTAGAAATGCCGGTGGCTGAAGTAGCTGTCGAGAAAGCGGCCGGTCAGCCAGCGCCGCCACAGCACGCCGAGCTTGTCACGGACGAAGTAGTAGCAGGCATAGATCGGCACCGCCGCGACCAGCAAACCCAGGCACAGGCGGATCGCGGTCCAGAAGCGCGTCTCGTCGCGCGCCGCCAGCGCCGAGGTGAATTCGCCGGTCTGTTCGTTGAACAGCACCGCGAACTGGGTCTGGCCGAGCAGCAGGACGACCAGCAGCGCGACCAGCCCCCAGGCCTGCCATTTCTCGTCGTGCCGCCAGTAGGGCGAGGCGAGCGCCCAGAACCGCTTCCACAGATGGTTGTCGCTCGTCGTCATTGTTTTTCCGGATCGATGCAGTCCGGACCGGGGCTGCGGGACGCAGCAGGGACGTGGTCAGGTTCTTTTACTACCCGGTCCGCATCCGGGTCAAGCAAGCGGGCGCGGCCACGACCTTGCCTGCCGTCGCGACACCCGGACAGCACCGGACGCGCCGGCCCGCTTTGTTTCCATGTGTGTCGACACCCGGCTTTCCGGGCGGAAGGTTTAGCATGGCCGGCCAAGCCGAGGTCAGAACGGCAGGCCCGACCGGATCGAGAGGAACCAGAAAAATGACAAGGTCTGAACAAGCACATGTACAAGCACGCACGCTGTCCGGCGCGGCACGCGGACTGCTCGCCTCGGCGCTCGTCGGCGCACTGCTCGCCACCGGTGCGGCACCGGTGCAGGCGGCCAACAAGTCGAAGCTGACGATCTACCAGCATGGCAAACCGGTCGATGCGCCGCCGTGCGCGGCCAACGCGACCAGAACCTCGGTGCTGATGGGCGGCGGCGTGGACGTCAAGGAAGCCTACAGCTGGATGATCGGCAAGATGGTGCTGTGCGACGGCCAGCACGGCAACTTCGTGGTGATCCGCGCCGGCGGCAATCCGTCGTACGACAGCTTCATCTACAAGCTCGGCCAGGTGGCTTCGGTGCAGACCGTGGTCGTCCCGACCGCCGACGCCGCCAACAACCCCGACCCGGCGCTGATCAGCCTGATACGGAATGCCAGCGCGATCTGGCTCACCGGCGGCGACCAGGGCGACTACTACAACTTCTGGAAGGGTTCGCTGCTCGAGCGACTGGTGTCCGAACAGGTCAGGACCTACGGCATCCCGGTCGGCGGCACCAGCGCCGGCATGATGATACTGAGCGAGTTCAACTACATCGCCTACCCGAACACCGTCAATTCGTTCGACGCACTGCACGACCCGTACAAGACCGATTCGGTGACGCTGAAGAAGGATTTCTGGGACAACGGCACGCCGTTCTCGCCCGAGTACTACTGGAACAACCGGACGCCGTTCCCGCCACTGCTGAACACGGTCAGCGATTCGCACTTCGACACCCGCGATCGCATGGGGCGTCTGGTCACCTTCCTGGCACGCGTCGTTCGCGACGGCTGGGCCGACACCACCGTCGCGCGCGCCATCGGCGTCGATCAGGAAACCGCGCTGCTGATGGAATACGACGCGAGTGCGGACCCGGCCGCCGACGCCGCGCGTTACACGGCGCGGGTGGTCGCCAATCCGGGCGTGACCGGCGCGGCCTACGTACTGAGCGTGGGCGCGGGCAGCCAGCGCATCGTGGAACCCGGCATGCCGCTGACCTTCACCAATGTGTCCGTCCAGAAATTTCCGTCGAGCGGTGGTGAAAAGGATTACTTCATCAATGTCGACCAGGGCGACATCAGTTCGACCAATGACGGCGGCAGCCTCTACTAGCCGCCAAAGCGCGGACACCATG
Organism: Methyloversatilis sp.; assembly: GCA_036567405.1. Taxonomy (GTDB): domain Bacteria; phylum Pseudomonadota; class Gammaproteobacteria; order Burkholderiales; family Rhodocyclaceae; genus Methyloversatilis. The sequence goes on from DATCUL010000330.1 coordinate 13,653, forward strand.
GAAATGCAGAGCCTCGCAAGAGGCTCTTTTTTTGTGCTGTGCCGCCGCCACAACGTCATCTCCGTCGGCCTCATGCGCGAAGCCGCGGCCCGGCGCGGCTTCCCGATCACCTTCGGGCTGAACTGACCCGTCCCGGACTGCTCGGCCGACACACTGGCCGGCAGCAAGACGCAGCGCGTGACGCGGGCGCTCGAACAGCACAAGCGTGACGCCCGCCGCACGCCATGCAGATCACAGCCGGGCCTGCCATGTCGCCATTCTTTACAGTCGACCGGGTCACATCATGCGGCCGTGCCTGACGCTTCCTCAACAAATTGATGAATAAACGATTTTTTCTTCCGAAAGGTGTCGGAATGTTTCTTGCTGTGGTGCTGCCAACGGCTTTCCGCCGGCACTTTTTCCGTCCATCAACCACACCCGGAGCACTGCCCATGAGCATGCATACCTTCCTGCTGACGGCTGGCCTCGCGCTCGCATCCGGTGCCGTCGCGGCACAGTCCTACGAAATCAGGTACCAGGATGCCTACACGAGCAACCACCAGATCATCGCCAACGATTACGGCAGCATCGCCGGCGTGATCGACCTGCTCCACACCTCACCGGGTGGAGCCAACCTGCTTTTCTGGGCCGACAGCTACAGCGGCCGGCCGGCCGCCTATTCACCGAGCAGCGTCGGCCTGGTCACGCTGACGCCCGCCGCCGGCCTGACCGTCACGCTGGACAGTTTCTTCCTCGGCGGCTGGCCCAACGCCGACCGGAACATCAGCTACAGCATCGACGATCTGGCCACGCCGGGGATCGACATTTCAGTCAACGCGGCCTTCGTTGCAGGCTCGACCGGACTTGTCGTCACACCGGCCCTCACGTCGGCAACAGGCCTGCGCATTTCTTTCGGTCCGGACGGTTTCAATGGTGGCATCAACAACATCGCGTTTTCGATCGCGGCCGTACCGGAACCTGAAAGCTACCTGATGCTGCTGGCCGGACTCGGGCTTGTGGGTGCGATCGCCCGACGCGGCGCTCGATCAAGGGCTGCGACCTGAGTCGGCACGGGCTTTCCGGACAGCAGTCCGGAAAGCCCTGATTTCACGGAGGCGATCGGCTTTCGCATCCGTTTGAGCCATGTGCGACGGGGGTCCGGTCGATGCCAGGCCCGTGGGCGCGATCGACCGGAAAAGCGGAGGCATGTACTGTCGCGCGCCACGCCGGGCGACAGCGACCGTCGCCTCGGCGGTCATGCCATTCATTTCCCGACATCCGCCTGATTTCACAGCGGACGCACGAGCCGGAGTAGCATGCCGATGCCCGACATTGGCGCAAGACATCGTGCAGCGCATCAATTACGGGCCGGGCCGTCCGGACCGTCGAAGTCGTGATGGCGCCGCGACGCCCTCTGCGCCCGACACCACCGCTTCCAGCCTCTGGCATGGCTGATGCGTGCGCGCACTGTCGGCCTGTCGTTCGGCCCTGTCTTGCAGTCTTTCGTCGGGATGCGATCACATGTTCGGTGTGGACGAATTCAGCAGTGCAATCCTGGACCTGCAGTCGCTGGCGCGCGATTCGGCCATCGACGACTTCCAGCAATCGGCGCTGTCGCGCGTGCAGTCGGTAGTCGGATTCGACAAGGCATGGTGGGGCATCATGTCGCCCGCCTCCGGCGGCTTCAAGCTGCACAGCTCGCAACCGTTCAATCTCGATGACGGTTTCGTGCCGCTGTGGGAGGAAACCAAGGCGGACGACGCGCTGGCCAAGGCGGTGAAGGCCAGGCCGCGAGAAACGGTCTATTTCGACCAGCGCAAGTTCCGCGAATCGCCTGGTCTGGCTACGCTGATGGGCGAGCATGACGTGGGGCAGGCCTTCTGCACCTCGATCTACCTGCCGTCGGAAACCGCCTTCGTCTTCCTGTCGCTGTACCGCACGGTCGGCGAAGAACGCTTCACAGACACCGACCAGATGCTGGCGCAGTACCTGATGCCGCATCTGTGTTCCGCCTGGACGTCGAACCGCATCATCCAGATGGAGTATCTGAAATCGAGCATGGCCAGCGATCAGGTCGCCATGGCCATGCTCGATCGCCAGGGCGAACTGCTGAACGTGGAACCGCAGTGCGTCGAGGCGCTCCGCCTCGAATGGCCGGACTACGCCGGCGGCACGCTGCCGGACACGGTTGCGCTGTGGCTGGAAACGGAAGATTTCAGCCTCAAGCTGCAGCACATCGTGCTGCAGCGCCACCGGATGGGCGATTTCACGCTGCTGGTGGCGCGCCCGCGTTCGCGGCTGGATATCCTGACACCGCGCGAAATGTCGGTCGCGGAAGCCTTCGGCAGCGGCGGCAGCTACAAGGAAATCGCCCGCCAGCTCGACCTGTCGCCGGCGACCGTGCGCTTCTACCTGCGCACGATCTACGAAAAGCTGCAGGTGCGCGACAAGGGCGAACTGGCCTCGCTGCTCAGGCAGGAAAGCCAGCAGATCGACGGTGCGACGCTGGCGGTGCGCTACCGCCAGCTGTACCAGACCCGCCTGCTCTGAACGCCCCCGCCCGCTGCGGCACAAGCGACGAAAAAGGGCCGCCCGCGCGCCCGTTCCGCCTGTCGATTTGTTCAAATGATTGCCGGGAATCTTCAAGCCGGCCGCCCGGTGCATCCCTAGAGTCGGATCATGGCAACGCTCGCTCCGTCGGCATCGGTCATGACGGCGGCGCAGGTGTTCCATCCGGACTGCATTCAGACAAAAAAGGAGGAGACGCTATGACTTCATCAGCCGCCGCTGCCGTATCGGCAGCCAAGCCAGGCAGCACCACCGTTTACGACGCCGTGATCATAGGTGCCGGCGTGGCCGGCCTCTATCAGCTCTATCGCCTGCGCGAGAAGGGCTTCAAGGTCAGGGGAATCGAAGCCGGCTCCAACGTCGGCGGCACCTGGTACTGGAACCGCTATCCCGGCGCACGCGTCGATTCGCAGGCCTATGTGTACCAGTACTGGTTTTCGGAAGCACTGGACAGGGAATGGAACTGGAGCGAGCGTTTCCCGGCGCAGCCGGAAACCGAGTCCTACCTGAATTTCGTCGCCGACCGCTGCGACCTGCGCAAGGACTTCACCTTCAACACGCGGGTCACGCGCGCCACCTTCGACGAAGCGACATCGCACTGGACGGTCGAGACCGATGCCGGCGAAACCCTGACAACGAAGTTCCTGATCACCTGTGCCGGCATGCTGTCGGCGCCGCTGACCTCGACCTTTCCGGGCCAGGAGACCTTCAAGGGCCAGGTTTTCCACACCGCGCGCTGGCCGAAGGAGCCGGTCGACCTGGCCGGCAAGCGCGTCGGTGTCGTCGGCACGGGTGCCACCGGCATCCAGGTGATCCAGACGATCGCCGACAAGGTCGGCCATCTGAAGGTGTTCCAGCGCACGCCGCAGTACATCATTCCGATGCGCAACCCGAAGTACACCGACGCCGACCGCGCGGCCCAGAAGGCCGGGTTCGCCGCGATGCGCGAGCGCGTACAGCGCACCTTCGCCGGCTTCGACTACGACTTTCACCCGCGCAACGTCTATGAAATGTCGCAGGAAGAGAAGCGCAAGGTGCTGGAAGAACTGTGGGAGGACGGCTCGCTGGCCTTCTGGCTGACCGCCTTCGTCGAGGTGTTCTTCGATCCCAAGGTCAATGATGAGGTGTCGGAATTCGTCCGCGAGAAGATGCGGCAGCGGCTGAAGGATCCGAAGCTGGCCGAGAAGCTGATTCCGACCACCTATGGCTTTGGCACACACCGCGTGCCGCTCGAAACCAACTATCTGGAAGCCTATCTGCGCCCCAACGTCGAGATCGTGGACGTCAAGGAATCGCCCATCGTGTGCGTGACGCCGGAGGGGGTGAAGACTGCCGACGGCAAGGTGCACGAGCTGGACATCCTGATCCTGGCCACCGGCTTCGACGCCGGCTCGGGCGCACTGACGCGGATCGACATCCGCGGCCGTGACGGCCGTTCGCTGAAGGACGAGTGGAACCGGGAAATCCGCACCGCGATGGGCCTGATGGTGCACGGCTATCCGAACATGTTCACCACGGCCGCACCGCTGGCACCTTCGGCTGCGCTGTGCAACATGACCACCTGCCTGCAGCAGCAGGTCGACTGGATCACCGACTGCATCGGTTACATGGCGGCGCATGGCTACAGGCAGATCGAAGCCACCCAGGCACTGCAGGACCAGTGGGTCGAGCATCACGACGAAGTCGCCAACGCCACGCTGGTGACCAAGACCGACTCCTGGTACATGGGCTCGAACGTGCCGGGCAAGCCGCGCCGCCTGCTGTCCTACATCGGCGGCGTCGGCACCTACCGCCAGAAGTGCGAGGAAGTGGCGGCGAAGAACTACGAGGGCTTCGCCTTCAGCTGACCACACGGCACTTCCGTCCTGTGCCCGTCCGCACCGGACGGGCCGGGCACGGCCGTCGCCCGACGGCCGGCACGGGCAGCCTCCGGCCTTCCGGCGCCATCGGTGCCGGAAGGCCATCCACTTCAGCCACCGATGCAGGTTCCGCGGAACACGCCGATTCGAGTACGATCACGCGGCTTGTGCCGAACGTCGTCCGCCGGGCCGGCAACCACACGTCCACTTCCGGCGGATCACGCGTTTTCGGCCATGCGCGAACCACCGGCACGTCGCACGCCGAAGGCCGGCGGTTCCACTGCGCTAACAGGCATCGACAGTCTGGCCGTCTGGTTGGAGGAGAACGACATGGCGAAGGCGATATCGCCGAACGAACTGCCCTCGTGGGTGCCGGGCAAACTGCTGTCCGCCAGCGATGATCTGGGCTGGAAGGACGTCGCGCAACGCTCCTATCACTACGAAGGCATGGAGGTCACGGTGCCTCCGCTGGACCATTTTCTTGTCGTGCGCTACCACGCCGGCCGGACGCCGATGGACCGCCGCGTCGATGACCGGTGGAGCCGCGCCGCCTGCGCGCCGGGCGACACCTCGCTGCTGACCATCGCACAGCAGTCGCACTGGCACTGGACCGAAGACATCGACGTATCGCACATCTACCTGTCGCACCCGCTGATGTCGCGGATCGCCGGCGACGTGATGGAACGTTCGGTCGAGGACGTGCAGCTGCATGACGTGCTGCGCGCCGACGATCCGACGCTGCAGGCGATCACGGACGCCATCACCGGCGAGGCGATGCAGCCCGGACTGGGCGGCCCGCTCTACGCCGAGGCGCTGGCCACCCAGCTGGCCGTGCACCTGCTGCGCAACTATTCGCACATCACCGTCAGGCAGCCGAACGCCGCCGGGCGGCTGTCGGGGCAGCAGATGCGCCGCGTGCTCGAACTGATAGAGGAGCGGCTGCACGAATCGCTCTCGCTGGAGGATCTGGCGGACGCCGCCGGTCTGGGCGCCTACACCTTCCACCGCCGTTTCCGTGAAACCCAGGGCCGCGCGCCGCACGCCTTCGTGATCGACCAGCGCGTCGAACGCGCCCGCCGGCTGCTGACGGCCGGCGACCTCGCGGTCAAGGAAGTGGCCGCTTCGTGCGGCTTTTCCGACCAGGCGCACATGACCCGGGTACTGCGCGAACGCCTCGGGACGACACCCGCGAAGCTCAGGGCGGCGCGGGCCGGCTGACCCGCCCCGCCGGGCTCAGCGCCACAGACTTAGCGCCACTGCTTCTCGTCGGCGATCCAG
>DATCUL010000331.1:0-1686 GCA_036567405.1 Methyloversatilis sp.
TCGCGCGCTGCATCCACGAATCCGGCGCGTCGAAGGATGCGCCCTTCGTGGCGCTCAACTGCGGCGGCTTCTCGCGCGAGCTGCTGACCAGCGAACTGTTCGGCTACACCGAAGGCGCATTCACCGGCGCCCGGCAGGGCGGGGCCATCGGCAAGATCGAGGCGGCCAACGGCGGCACGCTGTTCCTCGACGAAATCGGCGAAATGCCGCTCGACCTGCAGCCCCACTTCCTGCGCGTGCTGGAAGAGGGCGAGGTCTATCGTCTGGGCGAGAACAAGCCGCGCAAGGTCAACTTCCGCCTGATCGCCGCGACCAACCGCGATCTGCGCAAGGAAATCCAGTCCGGCGGCTTCCGCATGGACCTGTTCTATCGCGTCGCGGTCACCAGCATCAACATTCCGCCGCTGCGCGAACGGGCAGAGGACATTCCGCTGCTCGGCGAGCACTACCTGACGCTGCTGTCGCAGCGCCACGGCATGGACGTCCGGACGCTTTCACCGCGCGTGGTCAAGGCGCTGCAGCAGTATTCCTGGCCGGGCAACATCCGGGAATTCCGCAACGTGATGGAAAGCATGCTGCTGACCTCGCAGGACGAACTGCTGACCGAGGACGACCTGCCGGCTTACCTGGGGGCGCCGGTGCAGACGGCGCCGGCTGCGGCCCCCGAAGCAGAACCGGCTGCCGCCATCGACGAACCGGTATTGAGCAATATCGAAAACGCCGAGCGCGACGTCATCCTGAACGCGATCCGCAAGTACAGCGGCAACATGACCGCCGTCGCGCGCGAGGTCGGCATCGCCAAGAGCACGCTCTACGTCAAGCTCAAGCGCTTCGGCATCGACGAAAAGCTCAAGCGCTTCGGCCTCGAGGGGCTGCTCGCCGGGGGGCGTGATCAGGTGCGCTGAACGCTGGCCCCGAGTACCTAGTCGTCAGGCCCGATCCACCGGTTTTTCCGGCTGATCGGGCCTTTTTGTTGTGCTTGTTTCCGTGCCTGCTTGTCCGTGTTCTCCCGTTCGGCTCGGGTTGGTAGGTTCGGCAAACACCGTCCTATCGCGTCGGAATCATTGAAGGTCACCAATCTGCAACATTTGCTTACGACAATTGCGCAGTGCGACGCGGTTAAGCCGCCGTACGAGGCATTCGTGCCGGCGCTGCCGGGCGGACAGACAGATATCGACGAAGGGTCGGGGCGCGTTTTTCAGGCCCGGACCGCTGCCCAGGCGTTCCATGAAAGATCCGCTCGCGCAGGAACAGATCGACGTGCAGCTGCTGCTGTTCACGATCGAAACATCGATCCGGGTGGTGAAACGCTTCCAGTTTTTCCTGTGGGCGCAGGGCTCGCTGCAGACCTTTCTGCCGCACGAGACGCTGCTGTGCGCCTGCGGTGATCTGGAGCGCGGCAACTTCCGGGCGTCGGTGTTCTCGCGTTCGGTGCTGGCGCCGGAGGTCGAGGCCAGGCTGACCGATCCGGCCGGCGGACTGATAGGACGGCTGATCGAGGACTGGCGCGACGGTGCGCGCGAGCCGCTGGTGCGCGATGGCCGTATCCGTTCGCGGGACGGCAGCGCCCAGGCACTGCGCGCGCTGGGTGTCGATCATGTGCTGGCGCATGGTTGCCGGGAGGCGCGTGGCGAGCAGTCCACCTTCTTCGCGCTGCTCGGTCTGCCGGCGGCGCCGACCGTCGAG
>DATCUL010000332.1:0-12004 GCA_036567405.1 Methyloversatilis sp.
CCTCATGTGAAAGCCGGCATTTTCCGTTCTGCCGTGACAGGCTGACAAGCAAGACCGGGTCCATCGTGGCGTTGCCCCGGCCTCTGTGGTCCGGGCGTTACAGCTTCGACGGGTCGAACGCAGTTTCCCGGTAGATGTCGCGGATGACCTGCGCGCCGATCCAGCTTTCCATCTTCCGATGCACCGGCACCAGCACCCTCTTGAAGGCCTGCAGTTCCTCCGGCGTCGGCACGTGGATCTGCGTCCAGCCGCTGCTGCGGATGTTCTCCAGCGCGGCATCGTTCTCTTCCCTGGCTATCCGGTTGGCGTAGGCGGTCGATTCCTCCATCGCCGCTTCGAGCTGGCCTCGCACGTCGGCCGGCAGCCCGTCCCAGAACTTCTTGTTCACGATCACCGCATAGCCCAGATCGCCGTGGTCATTCAGCGCCATGTACTTCTGCACTTCGTGCATCTTCTGCGTGTACAGGTTGGAGTGCGGGTTTTAGGTGCCGTCGACCACGCCGGTCTGCAGAACCCTGTACGTTTCCGAGAACGCCATCACCCGTGGCAGCGCGCCCAGCGCACGCATCTGTTCCTCCAGCACCCGGGACGGCTGGATGCGCGGTGTCCTGCCGCTCAGGTCAGACGGAACCCGGATCGGCGTGTTGGCCGAGAAGGGCTTGAAGCCGTTGTCCCAGAACGCAAGACCCTCGATGCCCCTGGGTTCGAGCTTCTTCAGGATGCCGGCGTCGATCGGCCCCGCGTCACGCGATGCAGTTCGGCATGGTTGTCGAAGATGAAGGGCAGGTCGAACACCTCGAATTCCTTGGCACCGAACGGGCCGAACCTGGCCAGTGACGGCGCCAGCATAGGCACCGCGCCCAGCTGCAGCGCATCCATCTCCTTCTTATCCTTGTAAAGCTGACTGTTCGGCTACACCGCCACCTTCACCCTGCCGCCGGTCAGTTCCGCGGCGCGCCTGCTGAAGAATTCCGCTGCCTTGCCCTTCGGTGTTCCGGTCGCGACGACATGACTGAACTTGATGACGATGGGCTGACCTGCCGACGTGACCTGGCTCAGGCCAAGGAGGATCAGACCGAACGGCATGGGCAGTCGCTTCATGGGATCACCACCATTGAGGACACACGGTTCCGACGACCGGCGCAATGATCTGATTCCGGCCGGGCAGACCGCCCTGAACCCGTGGGGATATCAGCACCGTGCCGGCGACGGCACACCGGATCAACGCACCTGGCGAGCGATCAGGTCGGGTATCTGGTCCAGAGACGCGACGGTTTCGGCGGCGCCCAGCTTGATCGCCTCCTTAGGCATGCCGAACACGACGCAACTGGCTTCGTCCTGCGCACATGTGGTGGCACCGGCCTCGCGCATCTCCTTCAGCCCGCGCGCGCCGTCATCGCCCATGCCGGTCATGATGACGCCGAGCGCATTGCGCCCGGCGGATTTGGCGACCGAACGGAACAGCACATCGACCGACGGCTTGTGACGGCTGACCAGCGGGCCGTCGACCACATCGACGTAGTACTGTGCGCCGCTGCGTCTCAGCATCATGTGCCGGCCGCCAGGCGCGATCAGAGCCAGCCCCGGCATCACGCGATCACCATGGCGCGCTTCGCGCACCTCGATGTCGCACAGCGAATCCAGCCGTGCCGCAAAGGCGGCGGTGAATCGTTCCGGCATGTGCTGGACGATGACGATGCCGGGCGACACCCGCGGCAGCGCCATCAGCACGCGCTCGAGCGCCTGGGTGCCGCCGGTCGAGGTGCCGAGCGCGACGATGCGTTCGGTGGTCACGCGCATCGCCTCACCGGTCGGGCGACCGAGCACGGCATCAGCCGTCTGTTTGGGCGGCGGTCTGGGCGCTGGCGCACCCTGCAGGCGCGACACCCGCGCGCGAGCCGCCGCCTTGACCGCATCGGTCAGTTCCTGCACCGATTCCTGCAGGAACTGCTTGACGCCCAGCTTGGGCTTGGTCACCACGCTGACCGCACCGGCCGCCAGCACGTCCATCGTTGTTTCCGCGCCCTTTTCGGTCAGCGACGAGCACACGACGATGGGTGTCGGATGTTCGGACATGATGCGCCGCACGAAGGTGACGCCATCCATGCGCGGCATCTCGACGTCCGACACGATGACGTCCGGCCAGCCCCGCTTGAGGCGCTCGAACGCCAGCAGCGGATCCGGGGCGGTGGCCATGATTTCGATCTCCGGATCACCAGCCAGCACTTCGGACAGCACCTGGCGGACCACGGCCGAGTCATCGACGATCAGGACACTGATTTTTTTCGGCATAGCTTGTTTCCGGATCGGATACGGGCCTCGGTTTCCTGCGTGCCTTCCTGGTACCGCATCCAGACATCGCCGCTCCACACGTCGAACACCAGCGAACGATGACCGGTGCCACCGCAGTGCTCTGCCACGACGCGGGCACCGAGAAGCTCGAGCTGGCGACGCGCGAATTCGATGTTGCGGTCGCCTATCATGGCCAGCGCCGGCGTATCGATGCCGGGAAACATGTGGCCACCACCGAACAGCTTGAATTCGTAGTCGGCGATGCGCGTGCCACAGCTGCGTGCCTCGCTCAGCAGAGCTTCGATAGCGTCCGCGCCGTAGCGTCCGCTGGGTTCCTCGCCATCCCGTTCGGCCCGCTCCGGCAACACGTAGTGACACATGCCGCCGATGCGGCGGGCACGATGCCACAGCGTGATCGCGACACAGGAACCCAGCAGGGTGCGGATGCGGGTGTCGCGGTCGCCGAAGTAGTACTCACCGGGATTCAGGAAGACATCGAAACACGCGTTCGGCAGGAAATGCATCGATCTATTTGAGTCGGTAAATGGAAGGTTTGATCGCTTCGAACTGGTCGGTCACGCCATTCAGGTTTTCCGAATGGCTGACGAACAGCCATGCGCGCGGGCGCATGTGCGCAATGATGCGCGAAACCACCTGCCGTTTGGTTTCGATATTGAAGTAGATCATCACATTGCGCAGAAACACGACGTCGAACATGCCGATGTCCGGCAGATTCGCATTCAGGTTTATCTGCGCGAACGACACGCGCTCGCGCAGGCTGCGGTCCATCAGGAAGGTCCCTTCCTGCGGACCGGTACCCTTCAGGCAGAAGCGCTTCAGATAGTCCATCGGAATCTTTTCCGCCCTCGTCATCGGGTAGTGACCGCGGCGCGCCGTATCGAGCACGCGCGCGCTGAGGTCCGAACCGAACACCTGCCAGCGTTGCCCCATGCCGAGCGTATCCGCCAGCACCATGCTTGTGGTGTAGGCCTCCTCGCCCGACGACGACGCCGCGCTCCAGATGCGCAGGGGTTCGCGGTCGCGGCGATACGGCAGGATCTCGGTTGCGAGAAAGTCGAAGTGCGCCGGTTCGCGGAAGAAGTAGGTTTCGTTGGTGGTCAGCAGATCGATCGCCAGTTGCAGTTCGCCGGGGCGCGAACCGTTCATCAGCAGATCGAAATAGTCGCCGTAGCTGCGCATGCCGGTCGCCGCCAGCCGCTTGGCCAGCCTCCCCATCAGCAACGTCTTCTTGTGATCGGCCAGCGATATGCCGGCAACCCCGTGCAGCCAGGACTGGAAGCGCGCGAATTCGGCTGTCGTGATCGGCGCCGGCGCGGCAACACCCGTCGTGGCAGTCACCGGGGCGACTATCGCACCGCTGCGCACGACGCCCGGCCGGTCGCGGTCAGAAGCTGACTTCATCTGGTTTTTCCTCGACGCGGCGAGGCGCGGAAGATCGCGCCGCCGTTCGCCTGCATTGAAGGCAGTCACACTGTGCATGCATCGCGGCAGCGTGACTGCCGTGGAACTGGATCAGGTGCCGGACCGGCGCCGTGCAACGCGCCCTCGTCCGCTGTCCGGTCAGGCCTGTACGCTCGTCATCTCACCGAGACTGACCATGTCTTCGGTCAGCAATATGCGCTCGATGTCGAGCATGATGACGAACCCGTCGTCCTGCTTGCCCATGCCAGCGATGTAGTCGGCGCGCAGGCGCGCACCGAACGACGGGCCGGGCTCGATCGCGTCAGGCAGGATTTCGACGACCTGGCTGACGGCATCGACGATCACGCCCATGTCGAGCCGCTCCTCCGCCGTTCCGACCTCGACGATCACGATGCAGGTGCGACGCGTCACCGCGGCCTTTTCGCCGTACAGACGCTGCGCCAGATCGATCACCGGCACCACGCGCCCGCGCAGGTTGATCACGCCGCGCACGAACGGCGGCATCATCGGCACCTGCGTCACGCCGCCGTACTCGATGATTTCCTTCACCGACAGCAGGCCGAGCGCATAGCTTTCGTCACCAAGCCTGAAGATCAGATACTGCTGCTGCTGTTCCTGGAATTCGTCGTCCTCATCGACGACGGCCAGGGCGAGGCTGCTCTTGGCATCCATGGCGATTCCCCGGTCAGAAACGGGCGAAATCGGATTCGACCGGCTCGCGCAGCGCAACGGCCGCATGAGCGCGCTTGTCCGGTCCCGTGACACCACCTCGGGTAGTCGGCGCACGACGCGCACCGACGCCACTGTTGCGCACACGGAAGAAGGACATGGTCTGCTGCAGTTGCTGCGCCTGACCGCTCATCTCTTCAGCCGTCGCGGCCAGTTCTTCCGACGCGGCCGCCGTCTGCTGCACGGTCTGGCTCAATTGCCCCATGGCCGTGTTGATCTGCGACACGCCGGTCGCCTGCTCGCCTGACGCTGCGGCGATTTCCTGCACCAGATCGGAGGTCTTGCGGATCGATGGCACCAGTTGCTCCAGTACCTCGCCGGCGTGGCCGGCCACCTTCAGCGATTCATTGGCGACGCCGCCGATCTCCTGTGCTGCCACCTGCGAGCGTTCGGCCAGCTTGCGCACTTCGGCCGCCACCACGGCAAAACCACGGCCATGCGCACCGGCGCGCGCCGCTTCGATGGCCGCGTTCAGTGCCAGCAGATTGGTCTGGTAGGCGATGTCGTCGATGATCGAAATGCGATCGGCGATCTTGCGCATCGCCTCGACCGTCTGGCGCACCGCATCACCGCCTTCGCTGGCTTCCTTGGAGGCCTGGGTGGCGATGCCGTCGGTCACCCGCGCGTTCTCGCTGTTCTGGTTCACCGAAGCGGACATCTGTTCGATCGACGCCGAGGTCTCCTCGACGCTGGCCGACTGTTCGCTCGCGCCCTGGCTGAGCGACTGCGCCGTCGCCGACACCTCCTCCGAAGCGCTGGCCAGGCTGTCCGCGCCGCCATTCACATCGCTGACCACGGCTTCCAGCTTGCCGATCATGTTCTGCAGGGCCAGCAGCAGCTGGCCGGTCTCGTCCTTCGACGTGACATTGATGTCTATCGTCAGATCACCTTCGGACAAACGGTTCGCGGCGTCGACCGCGATGCCGAGCGGACGCGTGACGCTGCGGCTGATGATGAGGCCGAGCGCAATGCCCACGATCAAACCGATACCGATCAGGGCAAGCATCGCATCACGTCCGTTCTTGTAGATCTCCGTTCCGGCGTCGACCGTCGCCTTGGCACGTTCTTCCTTGAGCTTCGTCAGCTCGGTCATCATGTTATCCAGCACATTCGCCGACTTGCGCACCTCCGCCAGCGAAGCCGAGAGGGTCGGATCGCGCTTGATCAGTTCCTGCGACTGCGACAGCGCGAGCATGTTCTGCATCTCGCGCTGATAGTCGTCCCAGTCCTTGTTGAAGTTGGCAAACAATTCCTTGGCCCTGTCCGTCTTGAACAGCGGCCTGGCCTTTTCCACATAATCCTTGACTGCAGCACTGTACTTGGCAATCGAAGCACGATGCTTGTCGCGCTCCTCCTGGGAAGTCGACAACAGGAAGTTGCCTCGCGCACGACCGATGTAGATCAGGTTGATGTTGGCTTCCTTGATGTAGGACAGCCCCAGCAGGTCGTTGTAGTACAGGTCGTCATTCATGTCGTTGATATGGTTCGCATTCGTGATACCGAACCAGCCCACGGCCGCGCTGATGGCTGCAACGATCACGAAGCCGCCAATCAGCCTCAAACCAATCTTCATATTCCCAAACATCGCATTCACCCTTTCTAAAGACGCATTCTTTATGTGTTCGGCAAGTCCATTCCCGGCCGGCGCGATCCGACGACGCATGCCGCAAGGACCTCGTACGGTTTCTAGGCAGCTGTCGTCGGCATGCCTTCCCCTTCCTCGATGCCATGCACTGCGGCGCCAGCCTGCAGTTGCAGTTCGTTACGCCCCGCCAGTTGCAGCAGTCCGGCCACATCCAGAATCAGTGCGATTTCACCGCTACCGAGGATGGTCGAGCCACTGACGCCGCGCAGCGCCTGGAAAAGCTTGCCCAGCGGACGGATGACGGTCTGGTGTTCACCCATCAGCTGGTCGACGACGATGCCCATCCGGGTCTGTCCGAACTTGACGATCACGACGTTCTCCCGCCGGGCCGGGGATTCCCCCTGCATGTCGAACACATCGCGCAGCCACAGCAGCGGCAGCACTTCGCCACGCATGTCCAGATAGCCCCGGGTACGCGCCAGGGTGCGCTGACCGCCCGCCAGTTCGACGCACTCGACGATGGCGCCGACCGGCAACACGAAGGTCGTGCTGCCGACACCGATCAGGAAACCGTCGATGATGGCCAGCGTCAGCGGCAGCCGGATGCCCAGCGTCGTGCCCTGGCCTGGCACGGTGTGGATCTCGACCGTACCGCGCAGCGCCTCGATGTTGCGGCGCACGACATCCATGCCGACACCACGGCCGGACAGATTGCTGACCTGATCGGCGGTCGAAAAACCCGGCGCGAAGATCAGCCGGTCGATCTCGCGCTCGCTCAGCTGCGCATCGGCGCTGATCAGGCCGCGTTCGATCGCCTTGCTGCGGATCTTTTCCCGGTTCAGGCCGCCGCCGTCGTCGGCCACCGTGATGACGATGCCACCTGCGTCGTGCCGTGCGCCCAGCGTGAGCCTGGCGCGCGCCGATTTGCCCCGGGCGACACGCACATCGGTCTGTTCGATGCCGTGATCCATGGCGTTGCGCACCAGATGCATCAGCGGATCGCCGATGTGTTCGACCACGGTCTTGTCGAGCTCGGTCTCCGCACCGTTGATCACCAGTTCGATGTCCTTGCCCAGCTCGCGGCTGACATCACGCACGACGCGCTGGAAGCGCTGGAAGGTGGCGCCGATCTGCACCATGCGCAGGGACAGCGCCTGGTCGCGTACATCGTTGACCAGACGGAGCAGGACTTCGCTCGCTTCGCTCAGCGGTATGTTCGTCAGCGTCTGGCTGATGTTCTGCACGCCGGAGCTGGCAATCACCAGTTCGCCGACGAGTTCGATCAGATGGTCGAGCTTGTCGGCGTCGATGCGCAGCGAACGCGCTTCCTGCGCCTTGGCATCCTTGACCTGCTTCTGCTTGACCAGCGCGGCATCGACCACGCCGGCGTTGACCGCCCCATCCTCGACCAGGATTTCTCCAAGCGGCTGCGTCTGTACCACCGGCTGCCCCGCTTGGCCGGCATCCAGCTGGCGGAGCAGTCCGCGTTCCAGTTCGGCGCGCGTGAGTGCACCGCTGAGCACCAGGATTTCGCCGATCTTCAGATCGTCCTCGGGCAGCGCCCGTATCACGTCGAGGTATTCGGACACCCTCGCATGCGGCGGAATGATGTGGATGACGCAATCGTCGCGAACGAATTCGAACACCGCCTCGATATCGGCCTTGCTGGCTTCGCTGCGAAAGTCGATTTCGAAGCCGAGATAACAGGATTCCGGGTCCAGCTTCGACCAGGCAGGCAAGGCGTCGCACACCGTGTGCAGGTGCACGATGTCACCCAGCGTTCCAAGAAACCGCAGGAAGGACAGCGGATCCATGCCGCTGCGCAGTACATCGCTGCCGAACCGCAGTGACAGATGCCAGTTGCCGGTGCTGACGCAGTCCTCGCCGTCCGTTTCGCGCACCAGTTCCGGCGCGGCCGATTCGACGATGCTGTCGCCACCGGCGGGCGCCTTGCGCCCGAGCAGTTCGAGCAGCGCCGCCATCAGCTCCTGACCCTCGCGTACGTCGCCCGCTTCCAGCTCGCTCTTCTCGGCGACGGCGCGCACCAGCGCGCCGATGTGGTCCTTGCTGCGCAGCAGCAGACCGATGTTCGCCGCGGTGACTGCCATCCGACCGTCACGGATGCGGTCGAGCAGGCTTTCTACCTCGTGCGTGAAATGCACGACATCATCGAATCCGAACACGCCCGCAGTTCCCTTGATGGTGTGGGCAGCGCGGAAGATTTCGTCTATCAGTTCATGGTTGTCGGGATCGCTTTCGAGGCCGAGCAGCGACTCCTCCATGCGTATGAGAAGCTCGTCGGCTTCGGCGAAAAACGCCAGTTGTGCGGGTTCCAGATTCATTTTTTGTCCGTCGTCGCGCGATGCATCAGGTCTGGTCGGCGGGCACGACAACCGGATCGCCAAACACCGGGCTCAGCCGCAGCAGATCCATCACCTCGAGCACGGCCGGGCTGTGCGCCATCAGTTCGAAGCGCCGTCCCTTGCCTTCGATGGCACTCTTGGCTGCCAGCAGAAGCTGTACGCCGGTGCTGTCGAGTTCGGTCACCTGCGACAGGTTGATGCGCAGATCGCGCCCTTCCGTCAGTACGCCATCAAGTACGCCGTAGGCCTCGGCCGCACCGTATATGGTCATTTCGCCCCGAACGGCCAGCTCCACCGCGCCACCGTCGTCATCCTTGCGTTCGATTTCCATGAATGCGGTCCGCGATCAGGGCAGGCAGAGCTTGGACACGGCCATCAGCATCTGCTCCGGCTTGAACGGCTTGACCATCCACGCCTTGGCACCCGCCGCCTGGCCTTCCGCCTTCTTCGCTTCCTGGTTCTCCGTCGTCAGCATGATGACCGGCGTGAAGCGGTAAGCCGGCAGCTTGCGCATTTCCTTGACGAAGGTGATGCCGTCCATGTTCGGCATGTTCACGTCGCTGACCACCAGATGCACCTTCTGACCGGTCAGCTTGGACAGCGCGTCCTTCCCGTCAGCCGCTTCGAACACCTCATAGCCAGCGCTCTTGAGCGCCAGACTCACGACCTGACGAAGCGAGGACGAGTCGTCCACCACCATGATTGTCTTGGCCATCAAATTCCCCTTCAGAAAAACACGAGTTCATCGTCGCTGTTGTGCACCACGGGTTTGCCGCTGTGAATGCTGCGTTCTTCCGGCGTGGTGTAGCTGTGTTCAAGCGTATCGAGGACAGGTTTCAGATCGGGGGCGCCATCCGGCGGCGCCGCTTCGACCCGTTCGCTCATTGCGCTAAGGCTGCGGCACACGTGGGCGAGCACCTGATCGATGCGGTCCTGGAATTGCAGATGGGGCAAGGTGTCGGAGATTTCCTGCTTGATGCCGTCGGCTTGCTCCCGCAGTTCGGCGTTGGACTTCTCGAGCGTGCCGAGCAGTTTGGAAAAATCGCCGAGCACGCACTGGATGCTCGCTTCCGAGGACTTGAATGCGTCGATGTCGCGGTTGGTCGACAGCTCGACCATCTTGACCGAGGTGACGATCGCGTCGCTGACCAAGGCGGCCTTCTCGGCGATCCTGCGTCCGGTTTCGCCGGATGCGGTCGACAGCTTGCGCACTTCGTCCGCCACCACCGCGAAACCACGCCCGGCCTCGCCGGCACGGGCCGCCTCGATGGCAGCGTTGAGTGCCAGCAGATTGGTCTGATCGGCCACGCGCTGGACCGATGCCGCCATGCCGCGAAGATCCTCCGCATAGCTCGACAGCTCGCGGATCTTCTGCAGCACGGCGTCCTTGTCCTTGAGCGCCCCCGACATGCCGGTAAGTACCTCGGTCAGTTGCGACTGCGACGACTTCAGCACCACGTCGATGTGCGCATCCGCGCCTGCGGCACCGCTGGCGGACACTTCCACGGCGGCATCCAGCCGTGCGACCAGGCCCGAGAATCGCTGGATCAGCTGACCAATGGCGACTTCTGCCTGGGAACGGACTCCGTTGATCTGGCGTACCCACAGCGGAGCGGCCGTCAGCGACAGCAGATGCAGACTTTCGCGCAACTGCGCGATGACCGGATCCGGCATGGCCACGAGCTGTGCCGCGAGCGGATCGACCGGCGGTTCCGCCCGGAGCGACCGGAGACCGGACCACAGTACAAGCAGGCCGCCGGCCACCGCACCAGCCACCTTCGCCCAGACATATATGTCCAGCGGTAGAGCAACAAACACGCCCAGCGCGGCGACCAACGCGCTATGCAGGCATAACCATCCGATACGTCCCACGATCCGTTCCCCAACAACAGATTCTTCTTCGGGTCCGCTTCGAAAGCGGTTCCCCCTTAATTCCCTATATGGAATACGGCTTTGCTGCACTGCACTTGAATCGAACAAGGATAAAGATTGATACAGCACAAAGAATGTGAACAAGCCGGGAAACCGGCTTGTATTTCCGTCCGATTCGAGCTTGGGAAAGCGGCTGTTCCGCGCCGCGCGAGGGGTTGCTCTGCAGCCTCTCGATCCGCTCGCCGGAAGGAAAATGGAGGTGACGGACCGCAATCGGTCCAAGGGGACTCGGTGACCGGACCCTCCCTGGCGTCGCAGCGCACACGATCAAAGTCGGCCGTTTCCGCCTCTTCGAAAAGAGCGACCTGCGCTCCGCGATCGCCCGGGCGACGAGTGGCCCGACTGCGGAGCAGATCGTCAGTCAGCCCGGTGCGACAGCGTCGCACCGGCAGGTGACAGGCCACGACCACCGGAGGTGATCGCGGCGGATGTCGCTACAGACCGGACGCCTCGTCGAGCGTGCCGGCGGCGCCATCGCACACCATCTGCGCAAGACCGGCTGCCTGACTCAGCACGTGGTCGGCATAGAAGCGCGCGGCCACGATCTTCGCGCGGTAGAACGCCGCTTCGTCGCTGCCGGCCGCCAGCCGCTGATGCGCCAGCAGCGCCGCACGCGCCATCTGCCAGCCGCCGGCCACACGGCCGAACAGGCCGAGCAGCGGCACCGCGCCGGCCAGCACGGCACGCACGTCACTGCGCCAGTTCGCCAGCACGAAATCGACGCCGCGTTCGAGCGCAGTCACCGACTGCACCAGCGCCCCGGCGATGGCGCACAGGCTGCCGTCTTCGGTCGCCTCCAGCGCTGCCGCCTGCGCCTTCATGTCGGCGATCACTGCGCGGGCAGCGGCGCCGCCGTCGCGGGCGATCTTGCGGCTGACCAGATCGTTGGCCTGAATGCCGGTCGTACCTTCGTAGATATTGGTGATGCGTGCGTCGCGCAGGTACTGCGCGGCGCCGGTTTCCTCGATGTAGCCCATGCCGCCGTGCACCTGCACGCCGAGCGATGCAACCTCGTTGCCGGTCTCGGTGCTCCAGCCCTTGACCAGCGGCGTCATCAGCTCGGCGAAGGCCTGGGCACGCGCGCGTTCATCCGCGTCCGGGTGACGTTCCGCCCGGTCCTGCGCGGCTGCCGTCACCGCCGCGAGCGCGCGCATGGCTTCGACCTGGGACTTCATCAGCATCAGCATGCGTCGCACGTCCGGATGACGCACGATGGCCACGCTGCCGCCGCCCTTGACGCCGGCCTCGCCGCCCTGCAGACGTTCGCGCGCATAGCCCAGCGCCTGCTGCAGCGCGCGCTCGGCCACCGCGATGCCCTGCAGGCCCACCGCGTAGCGCGCCGCATTCATCATGATGAACATGTATTCGATGCCGCGGTTCTCCTCGCCGCACAGCCAGCCGGTGGCGCCGCCGGCATCGCCGTAGGCCATCACGCAGGTCGGGCTGGCGTGGATGCCCAGCTTGTGTTCCAGCGACACGCAGCGCAGGTCGTTGCGCGCACCGGGATTGCCGTCGGCATCGGGAATGAACTTGGGCACCACGAACAGCGAAATACCCTTGACGCCCTCGGGCGAACCCGGCGTGCGCGCCAGCACCAGATGCACGATGTTCTCGGCCAGCTCATGTTCGCCATAGGTGATGAATATCTTCTGCCCGAACA
>DATCUL010000333.1:0-21999 GCA_036567405.1 Methyloversatilis sp.
GGCAAGAAGCCGGTGCCGTTGGACATCCGGGTGCTGGCCACCAGCAACCGCGACATGGAGGCCGAGGCGAGGGCGGGGCGTTCTCGGAAGATTTCATTGCGGCCTACATCGAACTGAAGATGCAGGAAGTCAACCGCACCCGCATGACGACCCACCCGGTCGAATTCGAGATGTACTACAGCCTCTGATGCGCGGCTGACAGCGCGTGTCGGCGATTGCCGCACGCGCGGCGTTATGGAAAAGGACGGCAATTCGCCGTCCTTTTTCATTGTCACTGCACAAGCGTGCGCCCTACACTCGGGCTGCTTCGACACGAATAGCCAGGTGAACCACATGCTACGAGGTCTTGTCCGTCTTCTGATCGCCGCCGGCACGCTGGTGGCATTGCCCGTCTGCGCCGACGTATTCAAATGCGTCGATGGCGATGGTCACGTCACCTACACGAATGACAAGTCGAATGCCCGCGGATGCAAGTTGCTGTCCAGTGAAGCGCCGGTCAGTTCGGTGCCGGGGCCTGCATCCTCTTCACGCAAGCCGGCATCGGCAGGTGCCGGTCCGGGTGGTTTCCCGAGTGTCAGCGGCGATCAGCAGAAGGCACGCGACAGTGAGCGTCGGCGCATCCTCGAGGCCGAGCTGGAAGCCGAAAACAAGAGCCTGGACGAGGCCCGGAAAGCACTTGCCGACGGGGAGGCGGTTCGTCTGGGCGACGAGCGCAACTATCAGAAATACCTCGAACGCATACAGGGGCTCAAGGACAATGTCGCACTGCACGAGCGCAATATCGACGCCCTGCGCAAGGAGTTGTCGAAGCTGCCCTGACCGGTCGCGCGGCCTGATCGCGAGCTGTCTGTCACTGGCGCGCTTCTTGCGTGAGTGCCGGACATGAATTCACGGAATCCACATGTACCGCCGCGCAACTGGCCCGAACGCTTCAGCGGGCTGGAGTTGCTGGCCAGCGCCGTGGCACTGCTCGATGCGGAACGGTGCATCGTCTATCTGAATCCCGCAGCGGAAAACCTGTTCGCTGTCAGTACATACAAACTGCTGGGCAAGCATTGTGATCGACTGATCGGGCCATCGCATGGCCTTAACACGGCGCTCGACAACGCGCTGGCCAATGACTGGAGCTACACCGGTCACAATCTCTCGATCGATCGGCCCATTGGCGGTCCGCTGCAGCTCGACTGCACGGTGTCTCCGGTCCACGCCGATGCTGCACGCATCCTGCTCGAGTTCCGTCCGATCGATCAGCAGTTGCGCATCGCACGCGAGGAGCAACTGCTGCAGCAGCAACAGGCCAATCGCGAGCTCATCCGCAATCTGGCGCATGAAATCAAGAACCCGCTGGGTGGCATACGCGGCGCGGCTCAGCTGCTGGAAGGCGAGCTGGAACGTCCGGAGTTGCGTGAATACACGCAGGTCATCATCAAGGAATCGGACCGCCTGCAGGACCTGATGAACCGACTGCTGCACTCGCACAGGGCCATGCAGGTGTCGACCGTCAGCGTGCATGAGGTGCTGGAACGGGTGCGCCTGCTGATCGCGTCGGAATTTCCCAGCGTCACCGTGGAGCGGGACTACGACACCAGTCTCCCCGATCTGACGGCGGACCGCGAACAGCTCATACAAGTGGTGCTCAACATTGCGCGCAATGCGGCGCAGGCGATGAACGGAGAAGGGCGCATCCGGCTGCGGACGCGGGCCCATCGCCAGGCCACGCTGGCCAAGCGCCGGCACAAGCTGGCACTCGAATTGCAAGTGATCGACAACGGCCCGGGCATTCCGGAAGACCTGATGGATCGCATCTTCTATCCGCTGGTTTCAGGCCGTGACGGCGGTACTGGTCTCGGACTCACGCTCGCGCAGAGCTTCGTCCACCAGCACCACGGCACCATCGAGGTGCAGACGCGTCCGGGAAATACAGTTTTCACAATCTTGCTGCCCTTCAAACAGGGCAATTGACGGAGAAGCCATGAATCCGGTCTGGATCGTTGATGACGACCGTTCGATCAGGTGGGTGCTGGAAAAAGCGCTCGCCCGCGAATCCATCGCTTATTCCGCGTTCGCCTCTGCGCAGGAGGCTCTCGACGCGCTGGATGCCGGTGGACTGCCGCAGGTCCTGGTGTCGGACATCCGCATGCCGGGCGAGTCCGGCCTGTCGCTGCTGGAGAAGGTGAAGGCGCGCCATCCGAGTCTGCCGGTCATCATCATGACCGCCTACTCCGATCTGGACAGCGCCGTTGCGGCGTTCCAGGGCGGGGCGTTCGAGTACCTGCCCAAGCCTTTCGATGTCGATCATGCGATCGAGCTGGTGAGACGGGCGATCGAAGAGAGCATGCACCAAGCCAGTGCCCCGGCTGAAGCCGACATGGCACCGGAGATTCTTGGCAAGGCGGCGTCAATGCAGGAGGTGTTCCGTGCCATCGGGCGCCTGGCCCAGAGCCACGCCACGGTGCTGATCAACGGCGAGTCCGGAACCGGCAAGGAGCTGGTCGCACGTGCGCTGCACCGGCACTCGCCGCGACGCGACGCGCCCTTCATCGCGATCAACACGGCGGCGATCCCGCGCGACCTGCTTGAGTCGGAACTGTTCGGGCATGAACGCGGTGCTTTTACCGGTGCTACCGCGATGCGCCGTGGCCGCTTCGAGCAGGCCGACGGTGGCACCCTGTTTCTCGATGAAATCGGCGACATGCCATCGGAACTGCAGACCCGCCTGCTGCGGGTGCTGTCCGACGGACATTTCTATCGCGTCGGCGGTCACTCGCCGATCAAGTCGAACGTACGGGTGATCGCCGCCACCCACCAGAATCTGGAGGATCGGGTCAAGCAGGGCCTGTTCCGCGAGGATCTGTTCCACCGCCTCAACGTGATCCGGCTGCGCATTCCGCCGCTGCGCGAGCGGCGTGAGGACATTGTGCTGCTGGCGCAGCATTTCATGACCAAGAGCGCACAGGAACTGGGTGTCGATGCCAAGCGGCTGTCGGAGCCGGCGATGCGCTACCTGCAGGGGCTCGACTTTCCGGGCAACGTGCGTCAGCTGGAGAACCTCTGCCACTGGCTCACCGTGATGGCGCCCGGCCAGACGGTCGACGTCAAGGATCTGCCGGCGGAACTGCGCAGCCAGCCCGTGCGCGAAGGGACCGGCGACTGGAGTTCGGCGCTGGCATCCGAGGTGGACAGGCTGATCGCACTGAAGCAGCCGGCGCTGTTCGATCATCTGGTGCAGGAATTCGAACGCATCCTGATCCGCCGCGCGCTGGCCAGTACCGGCGGCCGGCGCATTGAATCGGCGCAACTGCTGGGCATCGGGCGCAACACCATCACGCGCAAGATCCAGGAGCTGAACATCGAAGGCGGCCGGGACGCCGAAAGCGACGCCGAGTAGACCGCCGCTCAC
The DNA here is from genome assembly GCA_036567405.1 of Methyloversatilis sp. Lineage (GTDB taxonomy): Bacteria > Pseudomonadota > Gammaproteobacteria > Burkholderiales > Rhodocyclaceae > Methyloversatilis. The sequence goes on from DATCUL010000333.1 coordinate 3,401, forward strand.
GAGCGTGACCAGCTGCCGGCGGGCTGCGCATGATGTCGCAAGCCCCTAGAATCACGGGCCATGAACATCCAACGAGAATCCCGCTGCGTCGAGGCGCTGCGTGCGCTGAGCACGAATGTGCCGGCGGACTGGTCCATCGAGCTGCAGGCGAGCTGTGGCAGCACCAATTCCGAGCTGCTCGGTCGGTCCGATCCGTCACCGGTTGCGCTGTTTGCGCTTGAGCAGACGGCCGGTCGAGGACGGCGCGGGCGGGTCTGGTCGGCCCGTCCGGGCGACAGCCTCACCTTTTCGCTGGCCTTTGACTTTCCCTGCCGGGCCGACGCGCTGGCCGGACTGAGTCTCGCGGTCGGCGTCGCCCTGGCCGATGCGCTGGTCGCACAGGGGGTGGATGGCATTGCGCTGAAATGGCCGAACGACCTGATGCGCCATGGCGGCAAGCTCGGCGGCATCCTGATCGAGCTGGCATCGGCGTCCGGTGGCGGCACGCGTGCGGTGATCGGTGTCGGCCTCAATCTTGCGCCGCCGGCCGACGGCGACTACGCCAGTCGACCCGTCGCCCTGTACGCCGATACACCCGGTCAGGACGAGTGGCTGCGGCTTGCCGCCGCACTGCTCGATGTGCTGGCCGACGCGCTTCCGCTGTTCGCTGATCAGGGCTTCGCCGCCTTCGGCGAACGCTGGAACCGATACAACCTGCACGCCGGGCGGGACGTCGTCGTGCTCGACGAGCCGCTGGCGCGTCAGGCGTCGCTGCGGGGCCGGTGCGTGGGCGCCGACCGCGATGGCGCGCTGCTGCTCGACTGTGACGGGCGGATCGAACGCGTGCTGGCCGGCGACGTGTCGCTGCGCGCCGATCCGGCAGGAGAACGCTGACATGCAGCTGCTGATCGATGCCGGCAACAGCCGCATCAAGTGGGCCTGGTTCGACGGCAAGTCATTGCACGATGATGCGGCTGCCGACCTCGCCGGTCTGGACACCGCTGCGCTGGCCGGTGCCTGGCGGGCGGCGACGTCGGCGCTCTATACCTGTGTGGCCGGCGACGCGGTCGATGCGCTGATCCGCGCTGCGTTGCCGTCGGGATGCTGCGCGCGCCGGGTACATGCCAGCGCCAGCGAATGCGGCATCACCAGCCTGTACGACGAGCCTGCCCGGCTCGGTGCCGACCGCTGGGTGGCGCTGATCGGCGCACGCAGTCTCTGTCCCGGTCCGCTGGTCGTGGCGACGGCAGGCACTGCGACGACGGTGGATGCGCTGGACGCCGGGGACCGTTTCCTCGGCGGTTACATTCTGCCTGGCGTGCAACTGATGCTGGCCTCCCTGGCTCGCAACACGGCGGCATTGCCGCTGGCCTGTGGACAGGCTGCACACTGGCCGCGCAATACCGACGATGCCATCCACAATGCCGCCATCGATGCGCAGGCGGCGCTGATCGAAAGGGTCCATGACCAGTTGGGCAGCGACGCGCAGGTGTTGCTGTCGGGCGGTGCGGCGGCGCTGATTTCGCCACGTCTGCGCTGCACGCATCGCGTCGCCGGTAATCTCGTGCTGCAGGGTCTGTCCCGGCTGGCGTTGCAGAATGATGGAACGAATGTGGTGAAATGACGTTCCATTGCTCCGGTGCTGTGTCACACGCCGGAAATCACCCACGGTAAATTGCGGATGCGTCTGGCCTTTTTCATCCTGCTGCTGATCAATATCGCCCTTTATCCCTTCGTTGCCGGCCTGCTGGGCGGCAGTCGCGACGGCAGGGAACCCCTGCGCATGTCCAGCCAGATCAGACCGGAGCGCATCCGCGTGCTCGCGTCCGATGGTGTCGCGCAGCCTGTTGTTGCGGCGCCGCAGCCGACGGTCGCTGCCGAGCCTGCTGGCTGTCGCATGCTGAGCGGGCTGGTGCGAGAGCAGGTTGATGCAGTCGCTGCACGCATCCGCGAGCAACAGGTCGCAGTGCAGCTTGACGAATCGGAACAGACGGAAACGACCTCCTGGTGGGTCAATGTGCCGGACCTGATGTCGCGTCAGCAGGCCGAGCGCAAACAGGCCGAATTGCGTGCACTCGGTGTGCGCGACACGATCATCATGGCGGATCCGATGGATCCGCAGAAACTGGCTGTTTCGCTCGGACTGTTCAAGACAGAGCCGGCTGCGAAGGAATTGCTGTCGACGCTGGCCGGTCGGGGCGTGCGCAGTGCGCGCATTTCGCCGCGGGAAGGCAAGGCCGGGCGGTACCAGATTTCGCTGCGCGGTGCGGTGCCGGCGATCGATGCGCTGCTGGCTGGTGTGCGCGAGGCGGTCGGCGACGCCGCGCCGACCGAGTGCCCGTGAGTTTCGTCGTCGGCCTTACCGGGGGCATAGGCAGTGGCAAATCCACCGTGGCCGACCTGTTCGTCGCGCACGGTGCCGGTCTGGTGGATACCGACCGCATAGCCCATGCGCTGACGGCACCGGGCGGTGCGGCGATCGACGCATTGCGGGAGGCCTTCGGCGACGCCTTCATCACGCCGGATGGTGCCCTGGACCGGGGGCGGATGCGTGCCCACGTGTTTGCCGACCCGGCGGCCCGCACGCGGCTCGAGACGCTTCTGCATCCGCTGATCCGGGCACGGGTGCAGCGTGAAATCGATGCCTGCAGTGCGCCCTACGTCGTTGTCGCGGTACCGCTGCTGGTCGAATCCGGTGACTGGTCGGCGCGCTGCAACCGGGTGCTCGTGGTCGACTGTCCGACCGAGGTGCAGCGTGCGCGCGTGATGACGCGCAGCGGATTGCCGGCCGACGAGGTCGACCGCATCATTTCGGCGCAGGCTACGCGCGCGCAGAGGAGGGCTGCTGCGGATGACGTGATCGACAACTCGGCGGGGGCCGCAGCACTCGCGCCGCAGGTCGAGGCACTGCATGCCCGGTATCTGGCGCTGGCCGCCGGCGAAAAGCCGCTGCAGTCGTTGTGACGGTGCGTCTTTTCCGTCAGAATCATGAGAATTTGCTTGAACTTGTGCCGGACAAGCCCCTTTGATCACTTACGAATACCCTCTGAACGAGCGCATACGCACATTGCTGCGCCTGGAGGATCTGTTCGAACGCACGCAGCATTTCATGCGTGCGGAGGGTTCGCATGAGCACCACGTTGCTCTGGTCAGCCTGTTCGAGATTCTCGAAGTTGCCTCCCGGGCAGACCTCAAGGTCGATCTGGTGCAGGAACTTGAGCGTCAGCGGCAGACGCTGATGTCCTTCCGCAACAATCCCGACATTTCCGAAGAAGCGCTTTCCGGTGCGCTGTACGAGATCGAGCAGGCCAGTTCGGCATTGCTGGCGATGGCCGGCAAGATCGGCCAGTACCTGCGCGAGAACGAGTGGCTGATGAGCATCAAGAGCCGTGCCGCGATTCCCGGCGGACTGTGTGAATTCGATCTGCCGTCCTATCACTACTGGCGGCATCGTGACGCCGCGCTGCGTCAGGCCGATCTGGCGGGCTGGCTGACGCCGATGCTGCCGATACGCGATGGACTGACCATCGTGCTGCGTCTGCTGCGCGCCAGCGGCCGGCCCGAACGCCATGTCGCCGGCAGCGGTGCCTTCCAGCAGATGATGGGCGGAAAGTCGGCCCAGATGCTGCGTCTGCGGGTTGCCAAGAACGAGGCGGTCACGCCGGAAATCAGCGCCAACAAGTACGCGCTGAACATCCGCTTCGTTGCCCCCGGCGGTCATGCACGACCGCGCGTCGCCGAGATCGACGTCGGTTTTGAACTGACCTTCTGCAATCTGTGAGCACACCGTCGGTGAAACCCGAAGGTCGTACCGTGGCCTGTCCGCGCTGCGGGCAGCCGGCGCTGTATGCGCCGTCCAACCCGGCCCGTCCGTTCTGCAGCTTGCGTTGCAAGGATGTCGATTTCGGTGCCTGGGCGAACGAGGAGTACCGGGTGCCGGATGAGAGCACGCCGGTCGCTGACGACCAGGGATCGGTGTAAGCGCCGGTCTACTCCAGTCTGAACGCAACCGGCAGCAGCAGTTCGCGTGCACCGCCGGCATCGATGCGGCCGATCTGCCTCGCCGCGTCGAGTGCCGCCTGATCGAGTATCCGGTGCCCGCTGCCTGACATGATCGCCGCTTCGATCACGCGACCGGCCGGGTCGAGCAGCAGCCGCAGTTTCACCTCGCCCTCCAGCCCTTGCGCAACTGCCTCCGGTGGATAGAACACATGGCGGTTGAGCTGTCGTTGTGCCTGTTCGCGTGCACGCCGGGTGCTTGCCGGTCGGGATGAATCCAGCGCGGCCGTGGTGCGGCGTCCCGGGTCAGCGCGTGTTTCCCGGGTGTCCTTCAGCAGCGTTTCGGCCGGCGGTGGATCCTCCGGTACGACGGCCGGTATCTCGGGCGGGCGCAGCCGCGCCTGCAGTCGCACCGGTTCGGCGGGCGGCGTCTCGTCCGTGTGCTGCGGCCACAGCAGCAGCAACGCATGCAGCGACGCGGACAGCGCAAGTGCGAAATGAAGTTTCGGACGGGACAAACCGGCGGGCGGGATCGGTAGACTGGCGGCCTATTCTGCCCCAGATGCGGTCGCCGACCGCACCGGGCTCATGAGGATCGATGCCTTGAAAGCTGCTTCACGTCTGTTTATTGCACTGCTGTGCGCGTCCGGTCTCGCTTTCCAGGCACGCGCCGAACTGCCGGATCCGGCGCAGTTCGGTCGCGCCATGGAACTGGGCGATGTTCGTGCGGCGACCCGCTGGCTGGCCGAAGGCCTGCCGCCCGATTTCGAGGCCGACACCATGGGCAGCGGCCTGATGATCGCAGCCTGGGACGGCAACATTCCGCTGATGCAGGTGTTCCTGGAGCGCGGTGCCAACATCGACTACGTCAGCCGCATCGGCGAGCAGGCGATCACGCTGGCGGCCTGGCGCGGTCACCAGAAGGCGGTCGAATGGCTGCTCGATCGAGGTGCTTCCATCGACCCGCCGGACAAGACCTGGGGGGCGCTGCATTACGCGGCCTTTTCCGGCAACCGGCGCATCGTCGATCTGCTGCTCGCGCGCGGGGCGAAGCTCGATCCGCGTGCGCCCAACCTCGCGACGCCGCTGATGATGGCGGTACGCGAAGGCAACGATGCCATCGTGCGCAAGCTGGTCGATGCCGGCGCCAGTACGCGGGCAGTGTCCGACCGCGGCGAGAATGCGCTGGCCTGGGCACTGCGCTACAACCGGCTGCGCATCGCCGAGATGGTGGCGCCGCCGGACGAGATCGAAGCGGCGGTCGATGCGCCGCCGCCGGTGCCGGTGGCCAGACCTGCGCCGCCACCCCTGGCGTCGATTCCGGCGCCCCCCGATGTGGCCGATCTGCTGAAGAAGCTGCGCCAGGCGGAAGCGCAGGGCAAGCCGACGGATGCCTTGCGTCGCCAGTTCATGGCGGCGGTCGATGCGCACCGCAAGGCGGCGGTCAGGCAGAGCGTCAAGACCGCGCCGTCCGCGCTGGTGATTTCGGCCAAGCGGGGCAAGCCGGGGGCGGAACGCGCCGAGCTGATGAGCGGCAATGCGACGCCGGCGATACAGACGCTGTCGGCCGAAGCCGGCGCAGCGGAAATCCTGCGTGCGCTGCAGGCCGCGCAGGCAGCCGGCCAGCCGACCGATGAACTGCGCCGTCGCTTCCGGGCCGAGGTGGAAAAGATTCGTCAGCAGACGGCGCCGTGACGGCAGGCCACTGCACGCCGCTGCGGCGCGGACAGCCGGACGCAGTGCGGTGCCGGTCTGTCGTCGACGTGTCATACGGATTGACTGCGGCTCCGGCACGCGGCGATACTCCGGCGCGAGCAACGGGATACGCCATCCGCCTCCGATACGATCACCCCCTCGATGAATCACCTTGACCGACTGGCACGGGCCGGTGCCGTTCCGCGCACCGGCCCGTTCGTGCGCCGGGTGGCCGCGCCGGATTGCGGCGTGCTGCGATCCGGCCGCCGCTTGCCCGGGTCGGACATTCGACTGGACTGAAATGAAGCAGGAAAACCTCTTCTGCGCGCTGCGCGCCGCCTTTGCGTCCGATCTGGACGCGACCGCCATCGAAACCGCCGATACGCCCGTGCCGCTGTATTACAGCTGGCGCGATCTGGAACGCGGCACGGCCATGCTGGCCAACCTGATCGACTCGCTCGGTCTGCCACCGGAAAGCCGCATCGCGGTGCAGACGGAAAAGAGCGTCGAGGCGTTGATGCTCTATCTGGCGGTGCTGCGCGCCGGGCATGTCTATCTGCCGCTGAACACCGCCTATCAGGCCGGCGAGGTGGCCTATTTCGTCGGCAACGCCGAACCTGCCGTCGTGGTGTGCAGCAGCAGGAATGCCGGCTGGGTCGGCAAGGTCGCGCGCGAGGCCGGCACCCGTCATGTGTTAACGCTGGACGACGACCGCACCGGCACCCTGCTCGAACTGGCCGCGCTCGAAAGCGACGTGCATGAGCCGGCGCTGCGCGCGGCGGACGATCTGGCAGCCATCCTGTACACCAGCGGCACCACCGGACGCAGCAAGGGCGCCATGCTGACGCACGGCAACCTGCTGTCAAATGCGCAGGTGCTGAAGGATTTCTGGGGCTGGGTGCCGGGTGACGTGCTGCTGCACGCGCTGCCGATATTCCATGTGCACGGCCTGTTCGTCGCCTCTCACGGTGCGCTGCTCAATGGCAGCAGGATGATCTGGTTCAGCCGTTTCGAGCCGCGTGCGGTGCTGGCGCGCCTGCCCGAAGCCACCGTCTTCATGGGCGTGCCCACGCTGTATGTGCGCCTGCTGGCCGAACCGGAATTCAAGCGCAAGGCCTGCCGCAACATGCGCCTGTTCATCAGTGGCTCGGCACCGCTGCTGATCGAGACCTTCAGGGATTTCAGGAAACGCTCCGGTCACACCATCCTTGAGCGCTACGGCATGAGCGAAACCGCGATGCTCACGTCCAATCCCTATCGTCCGGAGAGCGCACGCCGCGGCGGCACGGTGGGTCCGGCGCTGCCCGGCGTCGGCGTGCGCGTGCGTGACGACAAGGGGCGTGCACTGCCGGCCGGCGAGATCGGCGGCATCGAAGTCACCGGCCCCAATGTGTTCAAGGGCTATTGGCGCATGCCGGAAAAGACTGCTGCGGAGTTCACCGCGGATGGCTGGTTCATGACCGGCGACGTCGGCACGATCGATGCGGATGGCTACGTGACCATCGTCGGTCGCAGCAAGGACCTCATCATCAGCGGTGGCTACAACGTGTATCCGGCCGAGATCGAGAGCGTGATCAACGAGATGCCCGGTGTGGCGGAATCGGCGGTGGTGGGCGTGCCGCACCCGGATTTCGGCGAGGCCGTGGTGGCCATCGTGGTTAGCAAGCCGGGCGCCGGACTCGACGCCGCGGCGATGACCGCGCGGCTCAAGACGCTGATTGCCAACTTCAAGGTGCCCAAGCAGATGTTCATCGTGACCGAACTGCCGCGCAACACCATGGGCAAGGTGCAGAAGAACCTGCTGCGGGACCAGCACCGGCAGTTGTTCGCCGGCTGAACGCGGTGCCCGCGAGGGCGCCGCGACCGGAGTGCCGGCGTTCGATTACGGCTTCGGCGCAGCCGGTTCTGCCGGTGCGCCCGGTGTCGCATCCGGGCTGTGCTTGGGCTGGATGATGGCGCGCACGCGCTTCGACTGGTCGCCGCCGGACGGAACGGTCTTGGCGTCGGCCGAGTTGGTGACCGTGTAGTTCTCGCTCAGCGAGTCGTACTGGATGTACTGGCCGCGCACTTCGTCGCCGCCGTTCTTGACGTACGCGCGGCTGAAGAAGCGGGTGATTTCCGTCTTCGCATCGTGTTCGATGCGTTCCGCTTCGCCCTCCATCCAGACATCCTTGCCTTCGCGCTTCTGGCGGAAACGTGCAAGGCCGCCCTCGCCACCGATCGCAACCCCCTTCTGGTAGCCGCTGGCATCCTGCGTGACCACGACCTTGGAGGCCTTGATCGTCAGCGTGCCGCGCGTGAACACGACATTGCCTTCGAAGGTGTGCGTCTTGGTGCGGTCATCCACCGTCACCTTGTCGGCTTCCAGATTGACCGGCTTGTCACGGTCGGCTTTCTCGGCAAACGCGGTGGCCGGCAGGCCGGCAGCCAGCAGCAGGGTAAGGGCGGTCAGGCTGACCGTTATCTGGCGCGATCTCATGGGCGGCTGTTTCTTTCTATGGTGGCTTTGACGCGCGATTCGAGAACGTACACTTCCTTGCTGTGGTCGGCAACGAGACCGACTCCGGTGGCGAACGATGCACCTTGCGTCAGATGCACCGGCTGGTCGGTGACCGCCAGTTCGTCGTCCGGATAGACCGTCAGGGAAGTGGTCGACAAGGTCATTTCTGCCTTGCCGGGAGCGGCTTCGCGCAATACATGCACATTGTCGCGCAGGATGACCTGCTTGTTGTCCTTCGTCACGGTCGCGCGATCGGCCGTGATGTGCGTGGGAGACTGTTTGCCGATGTAAAGCAGTTTCGGGGCGTCCATTTCGGTCGAATCGTCGTCCGGAAAGTGGCGCGCTTCCGACGCGGTGAGCGTGTGCTGCTCTGAACCGCTCAGATCGAAGCGATGCAGCGTGAAGTTGTCGATGATCACGTCAGGATCGTGCCTGAGCTTGCCGCTGGACGGCTTGTCCTCGATGCTGGTGGTGCGTTCCAGCCAGATCGTCAGGCCGGCCAGCGCGATCAGGATGAGCAGCGGCAGCGCCTGATGCAGCCATCGGTTCAACGCAGACAGTCCTGCAGCATCGCATCCAGTGCGCCACGCGCGTCGAGCAGGAATTCGCATACCTCGCGCACCGCACCGCGTCCGCCGTCCGCTTCGCCGACCCAGGCCACATGCTGACGTACGAAGAAATGCGCGTTGGCCGGAGCTGCCGAGAAGCCGCAGTCTCGCAGCACCGGCAGGTCCACGATGTCGTCACCCATATAGCCGCACTGGCCCAGATCCAGCCCGCGCTGTGCGGCGATTTCGCGCATGGCGTCCCGCTTGTTCTCGACGCCCAGCAGGGCGGTGGTGATGCCGAGGTTGCGCGCACGGTGCTGGACCGCTGCCGACGAGCGGCCTGAAATGATGATGACCTCGACGCCGGCACCGGCCAGCATCTTCAGTCCGTGACCGTCCAGCGTGTTGAAGCCCTTCATCATGTCGCCATCCGGACCGAACCAGATGGTGCCGTCGGTCATGACGCCATCGACATCGAAACCCATCAGCCGGACATTGCGCGCGGCATCCCGCACATTGATTTCGCTCATATCACCTTGGCCAGCATCAGGTCGTGCATGGTCAGCGCGCCCGCCAGCGCGCCGTCTTCGTCGATCACCAGCAACTGGTTCACGCGCTTGCTTTCCATCTGTTCGGCCGCTTCCGCGGCCAGCCGGCCTGCGTTGATCGAACGCGGATGGCGGCTCATCACGTCGGCCACCGGCACGGTGCGCACGTCGCCGAGGCGGTCGATCGCCCGACGCAGGTCACCGTCGGTAAACACGCCGGCCACGGCGCCGGCATCGTCGAGCACCACGGTCATGCCCATGCCGCCGCGGGTCACCTGCAGCAGCGCTTCGGTCACCGTGGCGCCGATGCCGACCGTGGGCACCGCGTCGCGCGGCCGCATCACGTCGCGCACATGGGTAAGCAGACGGCGGCCAAGCGCTCCGCCCGGGTGGCTGCGCGCGAAGTCGTCCTCGCGGAAACCGCGCGCATCGAGCAGTGCCACTGCCAGCGCGTCACCGAGCGCGAGCGCGCAGGTGGTACTGGCAGTCGGCGCGAGATTGAGCGGGCAGGCTTCCATCGAGACACCGGCATCCAGGTGGACGTCGGCCAGCGTGGCCAGCGTCGATTGCGGATTGCCGGTCATCGCGATGGTGCGTCCGCCCTGGCGGCGGACCAGCGGCACGACGGCAAGCAGTTCGGCGGTTTCGCCGGAATTGGACAGCGCGATCAGCACGTCGTCACGGTGGATCATGCCCAGATCGCCGTGCAGTGCTTCGGCCGCATGAACGAAGTAGGCGGGGGTACCGGTACTCGCCATGGTGGCCGCAATCTTGCGCGCGATGTGACCTGACTTGCCGAGGCCGCAGACGATCACGCGTCCCCGGCTTTCAAGCACGAGCCGGACGGCACGTTCGAATTCCGTGCCGAGCCGTCCCGCCAGTGCGTCGAGTGCACGCGCTTCGATGTCGAGAACCCGGCGGGCGGTGCTGAGGATGTCGTTGGTGGCGGGTGCGTGGATCTGTGTCATGCGCTGGCGCTTATGCCCCTGTTGCCGGAACGGGCCCGTCACGCGGGCGTTCGGGTGGATCGGTTATGATCGGCGCGGATTATAACAACCTGCTCACGACAGGCGGCCGGCCATGCAGTCGATGACCGGTTCGCCCCACCCGCCCACATGTCCGCACTCGAGCTGGTTCTGTTGCTGCTCACCGCCGCGGTGCTGGTGGTCGGCTTCTTCCGCAGTGTCGGCCTGCCGCCCATCCTCGGGTATCTGCTGGTCGGGGCGTTGGCCGGGCCGCACGCGCTGGCCTTCATTCCCGACACCAAGATCGCGCGCCAGTTTGCCGAATACGGCATCGTCTTCCTGATGTTCTCGATCGGACTCGAGTTTTCGCTGCCCAAGCTGTTCTCGATGAAGCGCCTGGTGTTCGGACTGGGCGCTGCCCAGGTCGCGCTGACCGTGCTCGGTGTGATCTGTTTCGCCAAGCTGTTCGGCCTGACGCTGCAGGGCGCGATCGCGGTCGGCGGTGCCATCGCGATGTCGTCGACCGCAGTGCTGGTCAAGCTGCTGGTCGAACGGCTGGAGCTCGATTCCGCGCATGGCCGTCAGGTGGTCGGCGTGCTGCTGTTCCAGGATCTGGCGGTCGTCCCCTTCCTGGTGGTCATTCCGGTGCTGGCGCTGGGTACCGAGGAAAGCGTCGAGGTGCTGCTGTATGCCGGCGTGAAGGCCGCCGTGGCGCTGACGCTCATCCTCTATCTCGGACCGCGCCTGATGCAGCGCTGGTTCTATGTGGTGGCGCGGCGCAAGTCGTCCGAACTGTTCATGCTCAACGTGCTGCTGGTGACCCTGGGCATGGCGTTCGCGACCGAGCTGGCCGGGCTGTCGCTGGCGCTCGGCGCCTTCCTGGCCGGCATGCTGATTTCCGAAACCCAGTACCGCTATCAGGTGGAGGAGGACATCAAGCCCTTCCGCGACGTATTGCTCGGGCTGTTCTTCGTCACCGTCGGCATGCGTCTGGATCTGGCGCTCGTCCTGTCCCAGCTGCTGTACGTGCTGCTCACCGTGCTGTTCATACTGGTCGGCAAGTTCGTCGTGGCCGCCGGTGCGTCGCGCCTGTTCGGCTCGTCGCCGGGCAACGCGCTGCGTGTCGGCCTGTGGCTGTGTGCCGGCGGCGAATTCGGCTTCGTGCTGATGGCGCTCGCCGACTCGTCCAACGTGATTCCCGACGATATCCAGCAGATCGTGCTGGCCGCGCTGCTGCTGACCCTGCTGATCGCGCCGATTCTGGCGCACTACGCTGACCGCATCGTGCTTCGGCTGGTGCCGTCGGAATGGCTGTTGCGGTCGATGCAGCTGACTTCGATCGCGGCACAGTCGCTGGCCACCGACGCTCACGCACTCGTCTGCGGCTACGGCCGCAACGGCCAGTATCTCGGTCGCTTCCTGGAAAACGAGAACATCGCGTTCATCGCGCTCGACCTCGATCCGGAGCGCGTGCGCGAGGCGGCGGCGGCTGGCGAGACCGTGGTGTTCGGCGATGCCCGCAAGCGCGAAACCCTGATCGCTGCCGGCATATCGCGTGCGTCCATCGTGGTGGTCACCTTCGTCGATACCGACGCCGCGCTGCGGGTCATCGATCTGGCGAGCGAACTGCGGCCGGACATCCCGGTGGTGGTACGCACTTTTGACGAGCGTGATCACGACAAACTGTCGGCCGCCGGCGCGACCGAGGTGGTTGCCGAATCGCTCGAATCGTCACTGATGCTGGCCACGCATGCGCTGGTGCTGCTGGGCATGCCGCTGAACCGCGTGCTCAAGCGCATCCGCCAGCTGCGTGGGGACCGCTACCATCTGCTGCGCGGCCTGTACCGGGGTGCCGAACATCTGGTCGAGGAGGCGGTGTCGGAAGTGAATCAGGCGCGCCTGCATTCGGTGTCGCTCGCACCGGGGGCCTGGGCCATCGGCCGCCACATCGGCGAATTCCATTTCGAGGATATCCGGGTCGAGGTCAGCGCGATCCGCCGGCGCGGCATACGCGCGCTCGAACCGGGTGCCGATCTCGCGTTCGAGAGCGGCGATGTGGTGGTACTGCTGGGGGCACCGGCCCAACTGGTGCAGGCCGAATCGAGACTGCTCAAGGGGGGCTGACCGGCAGGTCAGCCCCGGCGGGGATCAGAATGCGACGCAGACCGTGTACAGCGAGGACGTGCCGGACTCGACCTGGGCCGTGATGTTGGTTGCGGTACCGGTTGCGGCGCCCTGGCCATCGACCTGCTGCATGGCGCGCACATTGCCGGTCTGCGTGTTGCCGTCGTCCATGGTGGAATCGACCTGACGCGCCAGACGGGCGGAAATGCCGTCGGAGCACAGGAAGAAGGCGCCGGTCATCGGCAGCGATTCGGAGCCGGTGGACGAACCGCTGGCACTGGTGGCCGGCGTGATCGGTGCGGTGCCGGTGATGCCGATGCGGCCATTGTCGGCGTTGCGCGGGAAGTAGTTGGCTGTGTCGCTGGTGCTGGTTGTGCCGGTCAGCAGATTGGCCAGACGCAGGTGCTGCCAGACGAGGAAGGATTCGTCGGTCGTGGTCGAGGAATTCCAGTTGCCACCGATGCGGCCGTTGCCGTGCGGATCGCCCGATGGCGTGCTGGCGAGTTCGCCGCCAACGTGCTGGTTGGCGGCCGGATCGTCGCCCGGCATGAAGCGGAAACGGTCCTGATAGGCGTAGATGGCGGTCGATATCGTGCGGAAGTCATTGACCAGACTTTTTGCCTTGGCACTGTTGATCAGTTCCTGACCCTTGAGCACGCCGCCCAGAAGCAGACCGATAATGACCAGCACGATGGCTATTTCGACCAGCGTGAAACCTTGTTGATTGGCTTTCATGTGAATCCTCCGTTTGGGGTAATCGATTGCAGGTTTCATGCCGGCCGTGACGCAGTTCCGGTGTTTTTACGCATCTCACTGAATTGAATGACTTGTTTTTCCGATCCGATGCCTGCTGAATGTGGCCATTCCGCGCCGGGCGACCGTTTTCGATCCGGATGTGACCAATTTTCGACACACGTGTCTTGTTGCGGTCACTTTCGTCCGGTGCCGATGGCAGGGCGATCCGTCGGGGAAGTCTCTTGAGCCGGCTTGGCTCCACCGTGCCGATCGCCCGCTTCGCCGTCGGGCTGGCGCGCATCCAGCCATGGCTGCTGCTGTGCGTGCTGATCAGCCTGCATCTGGTGCTGCTGACGGGGGATGACGTCCGTTTTGCCCGCGTTGCGCTGCTGCCGCATCTTGGATTGCTGCTGCTGTGGCAGCCGCTGGTACGTGCGGACAGCCGGCTCGATCGCCGTGCCGTCGTCGTGCTGGTTTCTCTGGTCGGACTGTTCCTGTGGTTCTACCGACCGCTGACGCTTGGTCTGTGGATGCTGCTGCTGGCCGGGCTCGTCGGCGGCAAGGTGTTTTTCTCGAGCTCGCGCGGCCCGCGCATCTACTACCTCGGCGCGCTGGCCTACCTGATTACCGCGCTGCTCACCGTCGCCCTGCCGCGTGCCCTGCCGCCTGACTTGCATGTACCGGACGGTCTGGATGTGCTGGGGCTGTGGCTGTCGCCGCTGGCGCTGACCGTGATGCTGCTGGTGCCCGGTCACGAGCGGGGCGACCGCGACCGCGAGGTGCTCGATTTCGTGTCCGGGCTGTTCGTGCTGCTGCTGCTCGCGGTGCTCGTGCTCGGCACCCTGGCGGCAATGCAGCTGGCCGGCGTCGACTACCTGCGCGCGCTGCTCGGTACGCTGGGTGTGCTGGCCGCCGTGCTGATGATCATGAGCTGGGCATGGAATCCACGTGCCGGTTTCGGCGGGCTGAGCGTGGCGTTCACGCGCTACGTGCTGTCGCTGGCGCTGCCCTACGAACGGTGGCTGGAAAGCCTGGCTTCGCTGTCGCAGGAGGAGGGACGGCCGGATGAATTCGTCGCGCGTGCGGCCAACCGGCTGCTCGCGTTGCCGCTGGTCGGCGGCGGGGAGTGGCGTACCCGCGGCGGGTCGGGCGAGTCGTGCAGTGGTCGCTTCGGCGAGCAGGGGGCATGCCTTTACGAGTTCGAGCATCCGCTGCTGGAACTGAAGCTGTTTACCGCGCGCCCGCTGTCCGGCGGCCTAGTCTGGCATTTCAACCTGCTGGTGCAGCTGCTCGGCCAGTTCTATCAGGCCAGGCTGCGCACCGAGGAATTGCGCCGCCTGTCCTATCTGTCAGCGATTCACGATACCGGTGCGCGCCTGACGCACGACGTCAAGAACCTGCTGCAGTCGCTGAACACGCTGTGCTACGCCGCGCGCGAAGCCGGCGGCGATGCCGACAGCGCGGCGCGCGCCAATGCGCTGCTGGCGCGCCAGCTGCCGGTCATTACCGCGCGTCTGGAGGCGACGCTGGACAAGCTGCGCCGCCCGCAACCGGTCGATGGCGAATGGATGCCGGCGCCCGAGTGGCTGCTGGCGATGTCAGAGCGTTTCGCCGATCAGGGTGTCACGGTCGAGGGGGCGACCGACCCCGGGCTGAGCCTGCCATCGGCGCTGTATACAATGGTGGCGGAGAACCTGATCGCGAACGCGCAGCAGAAGCGCCTGGTCGAACCCGGCATCGGCATCGTGCTGCGCCTCGGCGGCGAACGCCTGTCGGTCGAGGACGGCGGCGACGCCATTCCGGTGCCGCTGGCCGAAGACCTGTTGCGTGCGCCGGTCGCTTCTGCCAGCGGTCTGGGCGTAGGCCTGTATCAGTCCGCGCGTCTGGCCGAGGGTGCCGGTTACCGGCTGTGGCTGGACCACAACAAGGACGGCTGCGTGCGCTTCGTGCTGGAACCTGACCCGCTGCCGCCTACCTCGCTGACAGGGTCGCCTGATTGAACGCGTGTGCCAGTTCATCCATGCGCGCGCGATTCACGCCCAGATCCCAGTAGCCACTGCGTGCGCCACTGCGGAAGCGGATCGATCCGGATTCGGCATCGATCACGAATTCCGCCTGGTCAACGAAACCGAAGATGCGCGAACGGAATTCCGCCACGATCCGACCCGGTTCATTGCGTGAGACGGTGCTGCGCGGCAGCGCGCGGATTGCCGTCAGCAGAGCGGCTTGTGCCGCTTCGGCGCTGCCGGTGAACGTGAGCGGCGCCATTCGCTGACCGGGGTCGCTTGTGTCGGTCGAAACGCAGTTCGGCCGATCGGGACATGGCGCCAGCGCGTACCGGGCGGTCTGGTCCGCTCGCGCCTCGTGCATGCCGGTGGCGGCGGACATCAGGCATGCAAACGCGAGCGACGTGCCGGCCCGGCGAGGCGTCAGATGTTTCATCGCGCGGTCGCAGCCAGCCAGTCGAGTACGTCCCGTGCGTTGCGGTCCGGCGGAAACACCGGGTAGAACACCTTGACGATCTGTGCGTTGTCGGTGACCAGCGTGAGCCGCCGGTACAGTTCGCGACCATCGGCGACGAAAGTGGGCAGCCGCAGTACCGCCTTCAATCGCAGCGTGCTGTCGCTCAGCAGCGGGAAGGACAGGTGCAGTCGCGCATGCGCCTCGCGCTGGTCATCGCTGTCCTGCGCGCTCAGGCCGAACACGCCGGCGCCCAGCGCCGCCAGTTCCGCGTGGAGGTCGCGGAAGGCGCAGGACTGCGGCGTGCAGCCGCGCGCGCCGGGGATTGCGTCCCAGCCGTCCGGCAGTGGCACACCGGGGCGGCCGGTCATCGGATAGATATAGATGACCTGTCGGCCGCGCAGCGATGCCAGGTCGATCAGGCTGCCGTCGGTCGCAGACAGCCGCACGGAGGGCAGCACCAGACCTTCGAGGTGGGCGGCGGCGCCATCGTCGAGCGGAATCGGCAGCTTGTCCGGCAGCGAGCCGAGAGGGGTATTCATTCCGGGATTCCCCAGCCCGGATTCCATGCCACTTCCCACAGATGTCCGTCCGGATCGGCGAAGTAGCCGGCATGGCCGCCCCAGAAGGTGTCCTGCGCCGGTTTGACGAGGCGCGCGCCGGCTGCCAGCGCTTCGCGCATCACCGCGTCGACCTCGTCCTTCGACGCCACGTTGTGCGCCAGCGAGAAACCGGCCGGATCGGGTACGCCGACCGCGACGCCGGCATCGTGCGCCAGGCTGGCGCGCGGCCACAGCGCCAGCCGGAGCCCGGCCTGCAGCTCGAAGAACACGACGGCGCCGTGTTCGAACCCGCTGCCGACGATGCCGTCGGTCGCCAGGCCGAGGCCATCGCGGTAGAACTGCAGCGAGCGCTCGAGGTCGTCGACGCCGAGCGTGATCAGCGTGACCCGCGGCTTCATGTCGCTGCACTCACAGCGAAGCGCCGTCGAACTGCGTGACCGGCAGCGCCTCGATATCCACCCCGTCCAGGCAGCGGATGTTGATTGCGGCCATCCGCGAGCCGTCCGGTTTCGTGCCTTCGCCGAACGGATGAATGCCGCAGGTCGGACAGAAGTGGTGCCGGATCGCGTGCCTGTTGAAGGTGTAGGTCGCCAGTGCGGATTCCGGCGCGCGCAAGGTCAGCGCCTCGCGTGGCACGAACCACATCAGCGCGCCCTTGCGCCGGCAGATCGAACAGTTGCAGGACATCGCGCCTGTCAGTTCGCCCTCGACGTCGAAGGCGATGCGGCCGCAGTGGCAGCTTCCGGTGTAGTTCATGTCACCTCTCCGTACGTGATGCCGCTCCGGCCGCAGATCGAGCGTCGATGAGGGTGCTTACTTCACGACGCCGCAGGCCATGCGCGCACCCCCGCCGCCGAGCGGTGCCGGATGGTCGGCGTGGTTGTCTCCACCGGCGTGCACCATGATCGAGCGGCCGGCGAGATCGGCCACCTTGAGGCGCGGCGCCAGAACCGGCTGGGTCGCATTGCCCGAGGCGTCGACATACAGCGGCGGCAGGTCGCCCAGATGGCCTTCGCCCCACGGTTCGCCGTGCTTGCCGGTGCCCGCCGGGTCGAAATGGCCACCCGCAGCCAGCGCCGGGACAATCTTGCCGTCCTTTTCCCTGGCGTCGCAGCTCGGATTCTGGTGAACGTGAAAACCGTGCAGGCCGGGCGGCAGCCCGCGCAGGGACGGTGTCAGCACCAGTCCGTACTTCGAGTCCGTGACCTGGACGGTGCCGATCTCGGCGCCGACACCCTTCTCGTCAACCATGTTGAGCGTGATTTCGGAGCCCGCCCAGGCGCCTGCAGACGCGAGAGCCGCTGCCAGTACGATCGCATGCTTCATTTTTTTCTCCTTGTGGTGATGACTGCATCCCGGTGGATCCGCTGCGTCAGCCGCAGACGGTCGTCCGAAGCGAAAGATACCCGGTGTCGGCACGCCGCAGACATAAGCCGCTTTCATTTTCCGGAACGAGTCCGGCGCCCGGCGCGATCGGCGGCATCGGAATCACCCGGCAGGAGGATGTGGGCGTCCGGGCTACGACGGTGCGGTGTCAGTCCGCGAGCGGTTCGAACAGCGCCGCCAGATCGGTTTCGCCGAACTTCTCCAGCGCAGTCTCGTCATTGGCCAGTATGCCTTCGGCCAGTGCCGCCTTCCGTTCCTGCAGCGCGACGATGCGCTCCTCGATGCTGCCGGCCACGATCAATTTATAGACGAAAACCGGCTTGTCCTGACCGATGCGGTGGGCACGGTCGCTGGCCTGGTTCTCGGCCGCCGGATTCCACCAGGGGTCGTAGTGGATGACGGTGTCGGCTGCGGTCAGGTTCAGGCCGACGCCGCCCGCTTTCAGGCTGATCAGGAAGACCGGCACCGTGCCCTCCTGGAAGCGGCGCACGACCGCTTCGCGCCCGCGGGTGTCGCCGGTCAGCATGACCGAGCCGATGCCAGCTTCGCGCAACGCCTCGTGTATCAGGTCGAGCATGCCGGTGAACTGCGAGAACACCAGCACCTTGCGGCCTTCGGCCAGCAGGTTTTCCAGCATGTCCATCAGCAGGTCGAGCTTGGCGCGTTCCTTGACCCGCGCGGCCGCATCCGACTTGAGCAGGCGCGGGTCGCAGCACACCTGACGCAGCTTGAGCAGGGCGTCGAGGATGACGATGCGGCTGCGCGCGAAACCGCGCGAGGCCACCTCCTCGCGGACCCGCTTGTCCATCGCCACGCGTACGGTTTCATACAGGTCGCGCTGGCGGCCGGTCAGCTCGACCGTGCGCAGCACCTCGGTCTTGGGCGGCAGCTCGTTCGCCACGTCGTCCTTGCGCCGGCGCAGGATGAAGGGCGCAACCCGCTTCGCCAGCAGTTCGCGCCGTATCGCGTCGCCGTGCTTTTCGATCGGCGTGCGCCAGGCGCGGGTGAAGTCCTTCGATTCGCCGAGAAAGCCGGGCAGCAGGAAGGCGAACTGGGCCCACAGTTCGCCCAGGTGGTTCTCCATCGGCGTGCCGGTC
>DATCUL010000334.1:0-2958 GCA_036567405.1 Methyloversatilis sp.
TCGGGAACAGGCGCTTCGAGTGGAAGGCCTTGTAGTAGAAGCCGACCGGCAGGAAACGTGCGAACAGGCCGAGCACGCGTGCGCGGTCCTTCTCCAGGCCACCGAAGGTATTGACCGCGGTCAGTTCCATGCCGTCGCGCACCGCGACCACATCACCGCGCGTGTTCAGGCGCGGACCGTCCTGCAGCATGACGTTCACGTCGTGGTTGGCGGCCGACAGGATGCCGCGCACCCGGTGATACTTGAAACTGCGGCCCTGCGTGCGCTGACCGGCCGCCCACAGTGCGCTGGCAATGCTGTCGCCGGCCAGCCCCTCGAATGCACGGCCCTCGAAACGGAAGCGGACCACGCGGCTGCGGTCCAGCCACTCGTCCGGCATGACGGGAAGGCGGTTCACTTGTCGTCTCCGTGCAGCCAGGTGCGCAGCACCTTGTCTTTCTCGGTATCGCGTTCGGCGATGAACCAGGTGTTAGACGGCGTGTGGCACCACCACTCCTTCTTCACGCCGGGTGCGCCATTGCGGTTGAACACGTAGTCGGCCCATGCCTCATCGGTGCAGGTGTCCGCATCCGGCACCGGACGGATTTCGCCCCAGTACGCGAATTCGGAGATCGGGCGCGTGCCGTTGATCGGACAGGTCATCAGTTTCATGTCGTCGATTCCCCTTCAGTGACCGACTCAGTGACCCACACTTGCCGCACCCTTCTCGCCGGTCAGCGAGTAGTTGCGGAAGCGGTCGAGCGAGAATCCGGTGATCAGTTCGTGCGGGCGATCGTTGGCGACGGTCCAGGCCATCGTCTTGCCGCACACCGGGGTTGCCTTGAAGCCCCAGGTACCCCAGCCGGCGTCGAGGTAGAAGCCGTCGATTGCGGTCTTGCCCATGATCGGTGCGAAATCGGGCGTCATGTCGGCCATGCCGGCCCACTGGCGTACGACCTTGACGTGTGACAGGAAGGGGAACATGTCGAGCAGATGCGCAGACAGGCCCTCGGGGAAGTCCAGCGTCGAGCGCGTGGACTGCACTTCGTAGGGGTCGAGCGAAGCGCCCATCACCAGTTCGCCGCGCGCGCTCTGGCTGACGTAGATGTGCAGGCTGCCGGACACCAGGATGGAATCGAGCCAGGGCTTCATCGGCTCGCTCACCATGGCCTGCAGCGGATGCACGTAGATCGGCGTCCTGATGCCCACCATGTCGGTGATGCGCGGCGTGAAGCCGGCGACCGCGCAGATCACCTTGCTGGTCGCGATGAAGCCGCGCGTCGTATGCACGCCAACCACCTTGCCGGCCCTGACCTCGATGCCGGTCACCGCAGTCTGCTGATGGATTTCGGCGCCACGCATGTCGGCACCGCGACCGTAGCCCCAGGCCACCGCGTCATGCCGCGCCACGGCGCCCGGTGCGTGATACAGCGCCCCCATGATCGGAGCATGACCACCGCAGGACAGGTCCATCTGCGGCGTCGCGCGCTTCACCTCTTCCGGACCGACCACTTCCGAGGCGATGCCGTAGTGCTTGTTCACCTCGGCGCGCCAGCGCATCGTGCGCAGCGCCGAATCGGTGTGCGCCAGCGTGAAGTGACCGCGCGTGGAATAGAACAGGTTGAGGTCGAATTCCTGCGACAGGTCCTGCCACAGCTGCACCGACCTGTCGTAGAACTTCACGCCCTCGGGCGTCAGATAGTTCGAACGGATGATCGTCGTGTTGCGGCCCGTGTTGCCGCCACCGATGTAACCCTTCTCCAGCACCGCCACATTGGTGATGCCGTGGTCGCGCGCCAGGTAGTAGGCACTGGCCAGACCATGACCGCCGCCGCCGATGATCACCACGTCGTACGAGGGCTTGAGCTTGTCGTGCGTCGTGAACATCCGCGGTTCCGGATGTGATTTCGACAGACCGAATCGCAATAGGCGCCAGGGCATGGGGGTTTCCGTAAGTCCGAACCGTAGGGGGCGCTGCATGACCTAGCCGCACTATCGCGACAGGATTCTTACAGAGCAACTTTAGTTCGAATCATGAACCTTTTTAATCTTTAGTCAACAAATTTTCTCCATGTGAAACTCGCTGTGTAGAATCCGGCCGAACCGGGGTCAGGCCGACCCCTCTCTGGAGCAGGCAAGCCGATGAGCGGACAAGATGGCGTGATGGAAGGCGAGCTCGAGCGTTACCTCGGAAACACCATCCGGGAACTGCGCCGCGCACACGGGCTGACGATTGCCGACATATCGGAACGTGCCGACATCAGCCGCGGCATGCTGTCGCGCATCGAGAACGGACAGACCGCGACCAGTCTCGACGCTCTGTCGCGCATTGCGCGCGCACTCGGCGTTTCACTGTCGGCGCTGTTCAAGAACTACGGGGCGGAAGGGGGTGGGGCGCAGCTGATCAAGGCCGGCGAAAGCATGGAGGTGGCCAGGCGCGGCACGCGCAGCGGCCACACCTACCACCTGCTGTCCTACCAGCAGGGGCCGTCCAAGCAGTTCGAACCCTTCCTGATCACGATCGAGCACGAATCGGCAACCTTTCCGGTGTTCGAGCACCCGGGAACCGAATTCATCTACATGCTGGAAGGCCGCATCGAGTACCGGCACGGCAAGACGGTGTACGACCTCGAGCCCGGCGATTCGCTGACTTTCGACGGCAATGTGCCGCATGGACCGGACAAGCTGACCCAGGTGCCGATCCGCTTCCTGTCCATCATCATCTATCCGGAACAGCCGGCCGAATGAGGCGCTGCACGGACACCTCGTGTCCGCGGCAACCAGCCGGTGTAAGGGCAGCGAACCGCCCGGGACAACGGCGTCGGGCCGGCGGAACCGGCCCTGTTCACATCGGGATGCGGATCAGGCGGTCACTTCCCGCGACGTGATCCGGTAGACAAAACCGGCCGCATCCAGGCTGTCAAGACGGCCGGACGCGGTTTCCGCCTGCGGATACATCAGGAAGGGCACCGCCGCGCC
>DATCUL010000335.1:0-13336 GCA_036567405.1 Methyloversatilis sp.
CGGCGCAGCCGAGTATGACTTCGTCCAGCTGGTCCGGCCGGAACGGCTGACGCGCCAGCAGCGCATTGCCGGCCGCCACGGCAAGGTCGGCGGCGGCGAACGGCCCGGGTGCGTTGCGCGACTTCAGGAAGGGCGTGCGCGCGCCATCGACGACAAAGACATCGGGCAACGCTTGCATTGAAGACATCGTCGCTCCCTAAGCAACCCGCGCCGCGACATTGCGCGCTTCGGGCACCGCCACCGGCACCGTGTCGGCACCGAAATCCTGTGGAAAGTCGTCGACCTTGACCACGCGGTCGCGCAGCTGGTCGCGCCGGTTGATCAGTGCCAGTTCGCCGGCATCGATCAGGCCGGCATCGAAGGCGGCACGCATCAGCCCCGGTCCGCTCGCTGCGAACGTGCCCTTCTTCTGCGCCGCGCGCACGCGCGCTTCGATTGCCTCGGCCGCGAGGGTGGCGACCAGTGCGTGTTCGATGGCGCCGACCGGATCGTGCTCGTCGTTCGGCACATACATGCCGGCGGTCAGCCGGTCGCGCGTGGCCGACGGCTCGATCAGCAACTTCGCCACCTCGGTGCCGAGCCGGTCTGACGGCACGACGTAAGGCCGGCCGAGCGGGAAGATCAGCCGGCGCAGCAGCACCGCAATCGGACGGCTCGGGAAGTTGGAAATCACGCCTTCGAACGCGGTCTGCGCATGGAACATCGCGTCCCAGATCGCCCAGTGCATCAGCGGCGCATCGGCCGACTGGCGCCCTTCCGACTCGTAGCGCTTCAGCGTGGCCGAGCACAGATACATCAACGACAGGATGTCACCCAGCCGCGCCGACAGCTTTTCCTTGCGCTTCAGGTCGCCGCCCATGGTCAGCATTGCGACGTCGGCCAGGAAGGCGAAGGCGGTCGAGAAGCGCGTCAGCTGCTGGTAGTAGCGCCGGGTTTCAGGCGCCACGCCGGCCGGTGTGCCGACTTCCACGCCAACCCAGTGCGAGCCGGTCAGGCCGAGCACCAGCGCGCGCACCGCGTTGCTCACCGTATAGCCGATGTGCGAGAACAGCGCGTCGTCGAATTCGGCCAGCGATTCCGGTGTGTCTTCCGCCAGCGCGGCGCGCATTTCGCGCAGCACGTAGGGATGGCAGCGGATCGCGCCCTGGCCGAAGATGATCAGGCTGCGCGTCAGGATGTTGGCGCCCTCGACCGTGATGCCGATCGGAATCTGCTGGTAGGCGCGGCCGAGAAAGTTGGACGGTCCCAGGCAGATACCCTTGCCGCCGAGGATGTCCATGCCGTCATTGACCACCTGACGGGCGCGCTCGGTGATGTGGTACTTGACGATGGCGGACACGACCGACGGCTTTTCGCCGAGGTCGATCGCGCCGGCGGTCATGCGCCGCGCCGCGTCCATCATGTAGAGGTGGCCGCCGATGCGCGCCAGCGGTTCCTGTATGCCTTCGAAACGGCCAATCGCGGTCTTGAACTGGCTGCGCACCCGGGCGTAGCCGCCGACCGCGCGCGCGGTCAGCTTGGCCATGCCGGTATTCGATCCGGGCAGCGAGATGGACCGGCCTGCGGCCAGACACTCCATCAGCATGCGCCAGCCCTGGCCGGCCATCTCCGGTCCGCCGATGATCCAGTCCAGCGGCATGAACACGTCGCGCCCCCAGTTCGGGCCGTTCTGGAACACCGCATTCAGCGGGAAGTGACGGCGGCCGATATGCACGCCCCCGTGCGAGGTCGGAATCAGTGCGCAGGTGATGCCGAGGTCTTCGCGGTCGCCCAGCAGGTGATCCGGGTCGTACAGCCGGAACGCCAGACCGAGCAGCGTGGCGACCGGACCGAGCGTGATGTAGCGCTTGTCCCAGGTCACGCGCATGCCCAGCACCTCGCAGCCTTCGTGCATGCCGCGGCAGACGATGCCGTAGTCGGGAATCGACGCGGCGTCCGAGCCGGCCTGCGGGCTGGTCAGCGCGAAGCATGGAATTTCCAGGCCCCGGGCCAGGCGCGGCAGGTAGTGATCCTTCTGCGCGTCGGTGCCGTAGTGCAGCAGCAGTTCGGCCGGGCCGAGCGAGTTCGGCACCATCACGGTCACTGCGGAGGCCGAGCAGCGGGTCGACAGCTTGGTGACGACCTGCGAATGCGCCCAGGCGGAAAACTCTTTGCCACCGTACTTCTTCGGAATGATCAGACCGAGGAAACCCTTGTCCTTGATGTATTGCCAGACATCGGGCGGCAGATCCTTCAGTTCGTGCGAAATGTGCCAGTCGCTCGACATCCGGCACAGTTCCTCGACCTCGTTGTCGACAAAAGCCTGTTCCTCGGCGGTCAGCACCGGATCGGGATAGCCGTGCAGCATCGCCCAGTCCGGCCGGCCGCGGAACAGTTCACCCTCCCACCACACGGTGCCGGCTTCAAGCGCGATGCGCTCGGTGTCCGACATCGGCGGCAGTATCCGGCGGTAGGTCGCCAGCAACGGGCGGGACAGCAGCGCGCGGCGCAGTGCCGGCACGTTCAGCACCAGCGCCGGCAGTCCTGCCAGCAGGGCGGCCACGACATTCGCCGACGCGGACCAGCCGGCATGCAGGCTGACGGCCGCGAGCCAGCCAGCCAGCACAGCGGTCCACGCCGCCAGCGGCGCACGCAGGTAGGCAAGCAGCACGATCGCCAGCGGCAACAGCAGAAGCAGCATCCACGTCATGTCTTTCTCCTTGGGCAGCCCGGCTGCAGTCCGCGCCTACTCGATATTTCCGTCGGGTCCCGGCAGCGGTGCCCGCAGCCCGCCCAGCAGGAAGCTCATCAGACGCGGCGCCATGCGCTGCATGGCATCGGGTTCATCGACCTTGACGCCGGTCAGCACCTGCAGCGAATCGACACCGGCGACCGCGTGCGACATGGCGCCCAGCATGAAATGCAGGCGCCACAGTATTTCCTCGACCGGCACCGTTGGCAGCGCACGGCAGAAGGCTTCCCGGTACCGGCCGACCACCACCTCGTACTCGGTCACCAGAAAGTCGCGGATCATCGGAGACGGCTCGGTGAAGGTACGTCCGAGCAGACGCATGAATTCGCGCCCGGCATCGCTGCCTGCCGCCAGCTCGAGCGGGCTGCTGAAGAAGGATTCGACGATCAAGCTCGGCTTGACCGGTGCGCCGCCGGCAGCTGCCTCGGCCAGGTCGAGCGCCCGGATGCGCCGTTCGTTCAGCGGCCGCAGGCGACGCCGCAGCACTTCCTGCACCAGCGCATCCTTTGATCCGAAATGATAGTTCACCGCCGCCAGATTCACGCCGGCGAGGCCGGTGATCATGCGCATCGAGGTCGCTTCGAACCCGTGCGCCGCAAACAGCGTCTGCGCCGCATCAAGGATGCGGATACGGGTTTCACCGGCGGACAGTGTCGAGCGGCGGACATCCATGGATTCACCCCGGCACGAATTCAAACAAACGTTTGAATTGTAGCCTCGAACAAGGTGCTGTCAACCCGGTACGCCGGCGCGGAGGTGCCGGCGCCCGAGCCGACGCGCCGAAGATGCCCGAAGCGGCGCCAGGTCCGGTCAGGACTGCACCTCGTAGCCTGCATCCTCGAGCGCGAAACGGATGTCCGCTTCCGACACCCGCGGGCTGTGCTCGATGCTGACCACGCCGGTCTCCGGCGCAACCTCGACCGTATCGATGCCGGGCAATTCGTGGATCACGGCTGTGATTTCAGCGATGGCCTGCTCGCCATCCAGATCGCCGACCGTAATGACTGTCGTATGCATGGTTACCTCCCTGAGGAAGGCATATTAGGGCTTGCGGCCCGTGATCTGTTGCGCGTGCTCAACACGGCGGCAGATCGGACCGGCTGGTGCGCATCCGGCGGCACACGCCGTCGCGGTATGGTGAAATGGAAAGATGAATATTCCGCATTGCCACCCATGCCGGCCGACATCGACCACCGCCTGATCGGCATCGCGGCCGCGCTGGGCATCGGTCTGCTGATCGGCATCGAGCGCGAGCGGCGCAAGGGCAGCGGCCCGACCCGCGGCGCTGCCGGTCTGCGCACCTTCACGCTGGCATCGCTGCTCGGCGCACTGGCCATGCTGCTCGGCGGCGGCACGACGCTGGCCGTGCTGGCCGGCGTCGTCGGCGTACTGGCGGTGGCGTCCTACCGCAGATCGATCGACGACGACCCGGGCCTGACGACCGAAGTCGCGCTGGTGCTCACCTTCATGCTGGGTGCACTGGCGCTGCACGACGCCAGGCTGGCGACCGGCATCGGCGTGCTGGTGGCCATCATGCTGGCTGCGCGCAACCGGCTGCACCGTCTCGTGGTACGCATCATGTCGGCACAGGAACTGCACGACGCCTTGCTGCTGGCTGCCGCCGCGCTGGTCATCCTGCCACTGACGCCCGACCGGGCGGTCGATCCATGGCAGGCGATCAATCCGCGCAACCTGTGGACGCTGGCCGTGCTGATGATGGCGATCAACGCCTGCGGCTACATCGCGCTGCGTGCGGCCGGCCCGGCACTCGGCCTGTCGTTCGCCGGTTTTGCCTCGGGTTTCGTGTCGAGCATGGCCACCATCGCGGCCATGGGCTCGCAAGCGAAACGCACGGCGGCGCTGCGCAGCGGTGCGGTGTCAGGCGCCGTGCTGTCGTCGCTGGCAACCGTGCTCTACCTGGCCCTGCTGCTGGCCGCCACCAGCGTCGACGTACTGCAGCGAATGGCATTGCCACTGCTCGGCGCCGGGCTCACCGCCGCCGCGTACGGCGCACTGATCGCGCTGCGCGCCGACACGGCGCGCGACCACGCGGTGCCGCGCGGACGCGCATTCAATCCACGCGTCGCCATGCTCTTTGCAGTGACCATAGGGGTCATGCTGCTGCTGACGGCCGTTCTGACCGACGCGCTGGGCCAGGTCGGCCTCGGCATGGCCGCCGCGCTTGCCGGATTCGCGGACGCGCATTCCGCCGCGGCCGCGGTCGCCTCGATGCACAGCGCCGGCAAGATCACGGCCGCGCAGGCGGTGCTGCCGATACTGACCGGCTTCACCACCAACGCGGCGAGCAAGATCGCGGCCGCGGCCATTGCCGGCGATCGCGCGTTCGTCTGGCAGGTTGCGCCGGGTATCGTGCTGTCGGTCGCAGCAGCCTGGGCGGGTGCGCTGGCCGGCACGCCGTAAGCGAGCCGACCGGCGTTGGTCCGTCCTGATCCGAACGCGACAGCGCTGCGACCAAATCGGCGTGCGGCCCGCGATTTGAGGTCAACAGCCCCTAGAATCGCCGGATGAGACGATCTTCCTCCGCCCCCCTGCCGGCGCCCGAAGCGGCGCCCGGCACCCGCCGCCGCGACTTCGACACCATCCGCAACCTGTTTCCCTATCTTTGGGCCTACAAGTGGCGGGTGCTGATCGCACTGACCTGCCTGATCGGCGCCAAGGGCGCCAATGTCGCGGTACCGCTGATCTTCAAGCGGCTGATCGACGCGCTGACGCCAGCGGCCGCGATGCGCCAGAGCGCGCTCGAGGTGGCGCCGCTGCTGGTGCCGCTCGGTCTGCTCGCCGCTTACGGCGCGCTGCGCTTTTCAACCTCGCTGCTGACCGAACTCCGCGAAATCGTTTTCTCGCGGGTAACTCAGCAGGCGGTAAGGCGCATCTCGCTGCAGGTGTTCCAGCACCTGCACGCGCTGTCGCTGCGCTTCCACCTCGAACGCCAGACCGGCGGACTGACGCGCGACATCGAGCGCGGCACCCGCGCCATCGGCTCGCTGATCAGCTACACGCTGTATTCGATACTGCCGACGCTGGTCGAGATGGGACTGGTGCTGGGCATACTCGCCGTGCAGTACGAAGCCGCGTTCGCGCTGATCACCTTCGTCACGCTGGCGATCTACATCACCTTCACGGTCACCGTCACCAACTGGCGCACCAAGCTGCGGCGCGAGGTCAACGAGCTGGATTCGGCCGCCAACACACGCGCGATTGACAGTCTGCTGAATTACGAAACGGTGAAGTACTTCAACAACGAGGGCTTCGAATCCCGCCGCTACGACGAGCAGATGGCGCGCTGGCAGCGCGCGCAGGAGCGCAGCCAGGTGTCGCTGTCCTACCTGAACATCGGCCAGGCCTTCATCATTGCGGTCGGCGTGACGCTGATGATGTGGCGTGCAACGGTCGGCGTGGCCGAAGGCCGGATGACGCTGGGCGACATCGTGCTGGTCAATGCCTTCATGATCCAGCTCTACATTCCGCTCAATTTCCTTGGCGTGCTGTATCGCGAGATCCGCCAGTCGCTGACCGACATCGAGCGAATGTTCGCGCTGATGGAAACGCACCGGGAAGTGGCCGACGACGCGGACGCACGCGTGCTCGCAGCAGGGCAGTGCGAAGTCCGCTTCCAGCAGGTCAGCTTCGGCTACGAACCGTCGCGGCAGATCCTGTTCGACGTGGATTTCACGATCCCGGCCGGCGGACGGGTGGCCGTGGTCGGGCACTCCGGCTCGGGCAAGTCGACGCTGGCGCGGCTGCTGTACCGCTTCTACGACGTGGGCAGCGGGCGCATCACGATCAACGGCACCGACATCCGCAAGCTGACGCAGGACAGCCTGCGCGGCGCCATCGGCATCGTGCCGCAGGACACCGTGCTGTTCAACGACAGCATCCACTACAACATCCAGTACGGTCGGGTGACCGCGTCGGCCGAGGAAGTCGAGGCGGCGAGCCGCGCCGCACAGCTGCACGATTTCGTGACGCGGCTGCCCGACGGCTACGCGACGAAGGTGGGGGAACGCGGGCTGAAGCTGTCTGGCGGTGAAAAGCAGCGCGTGGCCATCGCGCGCGCACTGCTGAAGAACCCGCCGGTGCTGATCTTCGATGAAGCCACCTCGGCGCTGGATTCGAAGACCGAGCAGGCGATCCAGTCACAGCTGGAGCAGGTCGCCCGCGGCCACACGACGCTGATCATCGCGCACCGGTTATCGACCATCATGGATGCTGACCAGATCCTGGTGATGGACGGCGGCCGCATCGTCGAACGCGGCTCCCACGCCGAACTGCTGGCGCTGGACGGCGCGTACGCGCAGATGTGGGCACTGCAGGCGCAGGAGGAAGAAGTCGTTGCGTAACGGCTGAACCGAAGCCGGATTCACGCAACAGCCATCCGGACAGGGCAAAAAAAAACCGCGCATTGCGCGGTTTTTTTCAGAGGAATCAGGCCTTCCTGCGGCGGCGCACGAACATCATGCCTGCCAGCGCCGTACCGACCAGAGCGAGCGAGGCCGGCTCCGGCACCGACGGCGGCGGCGTGGGCTTGAACGTACCGCCAAGGCCGGCCAGCTTGATGTAATCGTAATTCGTATCTCCACTGGCACCCGGCGTGACCAGCCAGTAGTTCGAATAGATCACCTTGCCCTGTGCATCGACGGTGTTGACCGTCTGGCTGCCACTGACGGCACCGTTTCTCGCAGCCGTCACCTTGGTCCAGTTAGACGATCCGACCAATGTGGTGTAGGTCTGCCCGCTCAGCGCACTGAACGGCGTGCTTCCGGTGTAGGCATACAGCGTCATGTCGGCATCGTTTGACGACCAGCCGACGTTGAGCGAATCGACGTTGAACAGGGAATCGAACGAGAAGAGCAGCATTTCGACTGCACCCATGTTGTCGAAGGCATGCTGGCCATTGCTCGTCTTTGCAGCGCCCGAACTGATCTCGTCGTTGAGCGTACCGTTGACCGTCACCTCCTGGCTGGTAACGCCCAGTCCGGCACCACTCCAGTAGGTCAGGTAGGCCGACTCCACGACGCCGCGATTGCTGTTGACGCCGTTGCTGGCCGTATTGGCAAACGCTTCAACCTTCACCTTCGAAGAATCGGTTCCCGTGTAGGTGATCGAGCTGTATTCGGTATTCGAAACGATGCCGGCAGTCACTACACCCTGCTGATCCGAAGGCGTGGTTGTCGGCTGGGTCGTGAACGAATAGGTGGCAGCCGCAGCAACGCCCGACGCGGAAGCAAGCACTGCCGCCAGGATTGTGTTGATCATGTTTTGCCGCATATTAAATTTCCTCTGTTCTGATACTGCGACGATGCCGTTGCTACTAGCAAATCTCGGGCCAAAAAATATATTCCATTAAATCAGTAGCTTGAAACACAACCAACCGAGCGCTGTAAAAAACACCGACAGGTCAATGTGCGGAAAGATCACTTAGGAGACTGCGGGCCTGCTCGACACCCTCGAATGTCTGCCCCTGCTTGATCGCACCTTCCAGCTCCGTGCGCGCCTCGCCGCGTCGCCCCAACTTCGCCAGGGTCCATGCGAGGTGATACCTGAACTCCGGATTGCCGCTTTCGCGCAACCGCGCCTCGCGCAGATGGCGCAAGGCGGCGTCGTGCTGACCACTCTGCGCGAGAATCCAGCCGAGTGTATCGAGCACCATGGGGTCGGCCGGTGCCAGCTTGAGCGCACGTTCAGCGGTCTGCCGGGCAGCCGGATCCTTCATGCGCCACTGGAGGTTGGCAAGGTTGTTCAGCACCGGGGCTGATTCGCCTTCCTTCAGTACGGCCTCAAGCGTCACTCTGGCTTCCCGTAACTGCCCCGCCTCGGTCTGCGCCTGCGACAGCAGCAGCTTCAATGTCCTGTCACGTGGACGTTCCCTTACCAAAGTCTCGATTGCAGTCCTTGCCTGGGCAGTATTGCCGGCACGCATCATCGACTGGTAGAGGAAACCCGCAACGTCGGCGCCCGCACCACGCGAAAGCGCACCGCGGTAGTAGGTCACCGCTGCCGGCCACTGGCTCCGCGCGAATGCCACATCTCCGGCGAAACGATAGACGTCCGCGCCCGCCGACGGCAGTTTGAGCAGTTCTTGCGCGCGGGCCTCGGCGCGATCGACGGCGCCTTCGGCCAGGAGCAGTTCACCCTGCATGATCCTGGCCGGCATGAATCCCGGATCACCCTGCAGCGCCTTCTCGATGCTATAGACCGCGCCCGAAACATTGCCTGCCAACCTCTGCAGTCGCGCAATCTTGTACTGAGCCACGGCGTCGAATTCGGCTGCCCGTGTCATGGTGCCAAGGGTCGAACGCGCACCGTCCCTGTCGCCACTGGCAAGCTGTACGCGTGCCAGGGCCGCCTGAACCGCCAGATTGCCCGGCATGTTCTGACTGCCGTC
Source organism: Methyloversatilis sp. (assembly GCA_036567405.1). Classification (GTDB taxonomy): domain Bacteria; phylum Pseudomonadota; class Gammaproteobacteria; order Burkholderiales; family Rhodocyclaceae; genus Methyloversatilis. Next base: position 9,138 of record DATCUL010000335.1, read on the forward strand.
CTTGGCCACCTGCAGGGCCTTGTCGAGCGCCCCGGTCTGGATATAGAGATCGACCAGCGCGACAAGCCCGTCACCGTGTTTGCCGTCTTTCGCATAAAGGCCTTCCAGCGTGCGGATCGCATCCGTCGTACGCCGAAGCTGCAGGTCCAGCATAGCGCGCTCGTAGAGCGCAGCCGACAGATTCGGTTTTTCCTTGATCAGCGCATCGAGTCTTGCGCGCGCGGCATCAGGCTTGCCTTCGATGCTGTCGAGCTTTGCCAGGTTGAGCTTCACGCTGTCGAAACTCTTGTCGCCGCTCAATGCCTGCTCGTAGGCCTTGCGTGCTGCGGGAAAATCACCGGCGGCGGCCAGCGCGACGCCGAACAGATTGAGCAGCGCCAGATTGCCAGGATCGCGCTTGACCAGTTTGTCGAGCAGATCCACGGCCTGCTTCGGCTGATGGTCGCGCAATGCACTGAGGGCAAGCACCACACTGGCGCGCGTCTGACCGGGATCCTGCTTTACGGCGCCTCGCAGTTTTTCAAGACCGAGTTCGGTCTGCTTCGCTCCCATCAGGCTCAGGCCGAGCGCCGTCTGGACTTCGGGCGACTTGCCCATCCGGGACGCCTGCTCGAGCAACTCCGTCGCCTGCTGGTAACGCTTCAGCTTGCTGTAACAGTTCGCCATCAGCGTCAGAACATCCTGATCGCGCTTGTCACGCGGAATCTGCTCCAGCGTGGACAGCGCCGAAGCGGGATCGCCCTGCGCCAGCAGAATCGATGCGAGCGGCTTGCGCGCTGCAATCTGCGCCGGGTAGGCGCGAACATGCATCTCGAAATACTCCCGGGCCTTGATGATCGTGCCCAGATTGAGATGGGAAAGTCCGGCAATCAGCAGCAGATGCGGGCGCCCCTCGACGATGGTGCGCGGCAGCGGGTCAACCAGAGCGATCACCTCGCTGAAAGCCTTTTTCGCGCCGGTCTTGTCGCCCTCCGAGTCGGCAATGACTGCAAGCAGATAAAACGTCCGCGGGTCTTTCGGCCCGGAAGCTGCCAGCGTGTTCAGCGAAATCTTGGCCTCAGCGACACGCCCCATGTCCATCAGACAGTAACTGCGTCCGAGCAGCGCTTCGCGGTTACCCGGCGAAAGTTGCAACACGTGGTCATAGTGAGCAAGGGCTGCCGGTAGCTGCCCAACAACATAGGCGGCAGCGGCACGCATGGTCCAGGCGTCCGGGTCCGACGGACTGGCGGTAGTCGCCTGCTCCGCGAGGGTGGCCGCATCTTCCGGATGCGAGGTTTCGATCGCGATTCGGGCCTGCAGCGTCAGTGCGGCCGAGGCGGACGGATTCAGCGTCCTGGCCTCTTTCGCGGCGGCAGCGGCGAGCGGGTACTGCGCAAGTTCCAGGTGAGCACGCGCGCGCAACAGCAGGACTTCGTACCGGATTCCCGCGGGCAAATCCATGGGTTGGATAGTTTCGAGCAACTCCTTCTGGCGACCGGTGACCAGGAGGAGGTTGCCGAGCGGCAATATGTATTCCGCGCGGGATGCGCCACGATTCCGCGCTTCCAGCAGAGCCACTTCGGCAACGCTGTAGTCGGCGTTACGCAGTGCGGCACGTCCCATCAGCAAATGCGCCGCAAGCAGGCCGGGATCAGCCTTCAGTGCATTCTTGAGCTGGATGATTGCGCCGGCGTCGTCCTTGCGGTCGAAACGCATCAGCGCATCTTCGTAGTAGCGACCGGCATCGTCGGCCGCCAGCGCAGGTGACGATGCCATCAGGCCGGTAACCAGCAGACCGGCAACGAGTGTCGTGCGAAAGCGCGTCATGGGGAACCGGATTACGTTCGGGCCCCGGAGTATAGGCGCCGCCTCGACGTCGTTCCCGCAACACCGTCACACCACCCCCACCTTACCGCCGGCGCACCGGGACATTCAGGTCCGGAGCGATGCAGTGGTGCGGCTGTCGTAGCGAAAGTGAATATTTGTATCAACCTCCGCCGGATCGTGTGCGCCATGCCATACGAAGGTCAGGCTGGCAGCATCACCGAGTGCTTCGCGCCAGATCAGCGCAGGACCGGCCTTGTCGCACAGCATCAGATAGCCGCCGTCGGCGCATGCCTGAGGGGCGAACAGGCCGGAGATTGCGGAGGCGCCGGCCCTGCGCGCGGCCGCAGCGGCATAGGCCAGGATGGCCTCGGCGCTGGCGTACCCGTCACGTACCGACAGTCCGTGGCGGGCAAGAACCAGCGGCAGCCAACGGCCGTGGCCTTCTTCACCCAGGCTGGCAACGTAGAGGGTGCCATGCGCCAGCGCACCGCACTGCGGCGCCGGACCGACGAATTTGTACAGATGTTCCGGCTGTGCCGCCTCGGTCAGGTAGACCACGGCACGACCGTCCTTGGCAGTCACCTTCCGGCTTGCGATGTAGCGGCAGCCGGCGAGGTCGGCCCGGCCTGCGATGTCGTCGAGGCAAAGCGGATGAAACGGGTTGGAGTCAGCGTCGATCATGTCGGACAATCCAGTGGAAAGATTTCCGACACTGTTGCGGCTCGAGGTTACCGCCTGATGACTGCGTTCAGTGTCGACCAAGCACCTTGTCGACGACGTCACGCGTCAGCGCACCAGCGAAGCTCTGGATGAACGCGTAACCGTAACCCCGCAGCCAGGCGTTGCGATGCAGGCCGATTCTCGTGGTGCTCGGTTCGAACAGATGCGAACAGTCAACCGCGCGCAGATTGCGGTCCTGCTCCGGATCGAACGCCATCTGGGCAACGATGCCGACACCGAGCCCGAGCGCGACATAGGTCTTGATGATGTCGGCGTCGATGGCGCTGAGCATCACGTTAGGCGTGAGCCCTCTGGCGGCGAATGCGCGATTGACCGCCGAACCGCCGGTGAAGGCAAAGTCGTAGGTAATCAGCGGCCAATCAGAGATGGCTTCCAGCGTCAGCGGTTTCACGTCGAGCAGCGGATGCCCGGGTGGCGCGATCAGGCTGCGGTTCCACTGGTAACAGGGCAGGCTGACCAGCAGTTCGAAATCGTCGATCGCCTCGGTGGCGATGGCAAGATCCGCCTCGCCGGACAGTACGTACTCGCAACACTGCGTCGGATTGCCCTGATGCAGCGTCACCCTGACATCCGGATGAGTGCGCATGAATTCGGACAGGATGCCCGGCAGCACATAGCGCGCCTGGGTGTGCGTGGTCGCGATGGTGAGGCGACCGCGCTCGCCGCTCGCGTACTCCTCACCCACCTGTTTCAGTGCGCCGACGTCACGCAGCATGCGACGCGCGATCTCCAGCACCTCCTGCCCAGGCTGCGTGACGGCAACCAGCCGCTTGCCCTGGCGCACGAACACGTCCACGCCCAGTTCGTCCTCCAGCAGGCTGATCTGTCTGGACACGCCGGACTGCGAGGTGTGGAGCACCCGGGCGGCTTCCGACACATTCAGGTTGCGCTGGGCAACTTCGGCCACGTAACGCAGCTGCTGCAGGTTCATGCCACCCCCTTAGTACTTTCAGTCATTTCAATCTTACTTCAAAGCACTTCCGATTATCTTCGAAGCTGACTATGCTCGCCGATCCCTACTCGGCACGCACATTTCCATGGACTTCGGCTATTCGGTTGCAGGTTTCTTCGTCGGCGCCATCGTCGGCCTGACCGGCGTCGGCGGCGGATCGCTGATGACCCCCCTGCTGGTATTGCTGTTCGGCATCAATCCTGCGGTGGCAGTCGGTACCGACCTGCTGTACGCGGCGCTGACCAAGGCCGGCGGCTCGCTGGTGCACAGCCGGAACAATACGGTCGTCTGGCGCATCGTCGTGCTGCTCGGTGCCGGCAGCGTGCCGGCTGCCGCACTGACGCTGTGGTGGTTATCGATACATTCCGGCTCGGCCTATGGCGGCAAGTCTCTGATCAGCGGTACGCTCGGCGTCGCGCTGCTGCTGACGGCATGTGCGTTGCTGTTCCGGGCACGCCTGCAGGCGTGGGCGGAGCGTCCCGGCATTTCGGCCTTTCGCGAGCGGCACCTGAGCGCGCTGACGGTTGTCACCGGCGCGATCCTCGGTGTTCTTGTGACGATATCGTCAGTCGGCGCCGGCGCGCTGGGCAGCGCGGCATTGATCTTCCTTTACCCGCGTCTGTCGGCCGTACGCATCGTGGGCAGCGACATCGCACACGCTGTGCCGCTGACCCTGGTTGCCGGACTCGGACACTGG
>DATCUL010000336.1:0-1754 GCA_036567405.1 Methyloversatilis sp.
CCGACGACGCCGAACAGCAGCCACTCCACGGTGACGCGGTTGAAGGTCGACTGATAGCGCTCGACGATGCGCTGTTTCTGCGAATGCACGTCGGCCGTGATCACATCCAGCTCGATCACCAGCCGGTGCACGGTGCTGCGCAGCTCGGCGATGGTCCCGCGCGCCGGCGCGGTGGCCAGTTCGTCGATCGACCGGCGAAGCGCGTCCATTTCCCCCGCAAGCATCGGGTAGTGCTCCTGCAGGCGTTTCAGGCCGGGCAGTATCGCCTCAACCTCGAGGATGAGCACCTTGCCCGCCTCCTGGATGTCGGGCGAAAAATAGTTCTCGTTGACCGCCAGTATCGTGCGCGCGACCGCGATGTTGAGCGCGACCAGGCGCTCCTCCCGCTCGTGCACTTCCTGCAGCCGCGTGACGGAACTCAGCATGACATCGCGCTCGACCGCGATGACCAGAGAAATCAGCACGAAGTAGACGATGAGGAGCACGACCGTCCACAGGCCGAGGCGCCTCACGGTTCGCTCGGGACGGATCCTGTCCTGTTTTGCAGCACCCTTCATCGACATCTTTCGGCGGCCTCAGATCTGGCGTGCGTGCATGAATGCACAAGGTGTGCCCATGCGGGAACAGTCGTCGCACCGGCCGGTGCGACAGCGAGGCGGAACGGCTCGTTTGCCCGGCACCGACCTTGCGGCCCCGGGCAAGGCCTGAAAATTGCTCTCCGGTAATGCCGCAATCGAACAAACGGCGCCGACATTATCAGCGATACCCGGTCAGGCAGACGGGCCCGGATCTGCTGTCGATGTCCGCCAGGATCGGGTAAAGACATGCCGCGCAAGAGATTTCTGATCACGCTGTTCCTGCTTGCCACCTTTGGTGCCCGCGCTGCCGACCCTCTGGGCGACGCTCTCCAGGCCATGGATTCAGGGCGCCACGCCCACGCCGCACAGCTGCTGCAGCCACTGGCCAGCAATGGCAATCCGCTCGCCCAGTACCGTCTGGGCATGATGTACTACAACGGCCAGGGCGTTCCCGAAGATGAGAAGCAGGCCATCCACTGGTGGAAGAAAGCCGCCGCCCAGGGCTATGTCGAGGCGATGTTCGAGCTCGGATCGGCCTACCTTTTCGGATCGCAGACCGCGAAATTCGTACCCGACCCGGACCGTGAGGCCGCGACCTGGTATTTCCAGGCGGCCAGCGGCGGCCACGCCGAAGCCCAGTATCACCTCGGGCTGCTGTTTCTGGCCGGCAAGGGCGTGATCGACAATCGTCAGGAGGCCACTCGCTGGATGCGCAAGGCCGCCATGCAGGGCCACCCGGAGGCGAAGAAGGCGTTGGCCTCGATGGAAGCGACACGCTAGCGCGGACTGGGCGTCACTGCGGATGCGGCGCCAGCAGTTCCTCCACCCAGCCGCGGGCCTCACCCGTGTCCCACATCCATCCGCCGAATACCACGCGCCGTACCCGGCCGTCGCGCGCGACCAGCAAAGTCGCCGGAATGGCGGACGAGCCCAGCAGCCGGGTCATGACCCGACCGCGTGGATCGCTCCAGACCGGCAAGCCCGTACCCGACCGCAGCACGTATTCCCGCGCCAGATTGATGTCCTCGTCGACCGAGATGCCGGCGCCCTTCAGGCCGCGCGGGCTCAGTTCGCGGTACAGCCGGTCCAGCCCCGGCATCTCGTAGCGGCAGGGCTGACACCAGGTGGCCCAGACATTCAGCAGCAGCGGCGAACCGGGAAAGTCCCGGGTAGTCC
>DATCUL010000337.1:0-14611 GCA_036567405.1 Methyloversatilis sp.
GCTGCGCAGCAGGTCCGGCCGGCGCAGGAAGGGCGAGTCGGCCACAGTGGCACCACCCAGCACGAAGTGGTTGCCGCCGCCGGTGCCGCTGTGACGGCCGTCGATCATGAACTTCTCGGTGCCGAGCCGGCACTCGTGCGCGGCCTCGTACAGGAAGGTGGTGCCGGCCACCATCTCGTCCCATGAGTGGCTGGGCTGGATATTGACTTCCAGCACGCCCGGGTCGGGCGTGATGCGCAGCACTTCCAGCCGCGCGTCGCGCGGCGGCTCATAGCCTTCGAGCACGACCGGGAAACCGCAGTCGGCCGCGGTGCCCTCGATCATGCTGACCAGTTCGAGGTAGTCGTCGAGCGTCGGCAGTGGCGGCATGAACAGGTACATGACGCCGTTGCGCACCTGCGCGCACAGCGCCGTGCGCGTAATCCAGCCGGCCGATTCGAAGGCCTGGGGTGGGCGATCGGCGCTGGCCGGAAGATCGCCGGCATGGCTGCCGATATGGCCAGGTTCATCCGAACTGCGCAGTTCGTCCAGCGGTGTCTGCATGCGCCATGAAATTTCGCGCCAGGGCTTGAGCGGCACCTCCTGCTGCATCGGGTCCGGCGCGTGTACCCACGGGTAGTCGGTCTCCGACACCCAAGGCTGGGAATCGAGCGGCAGCCGGTAGCCCATCGGCGAGTCGCCCGGTATCAGGTAGCAGCGCTCGGCGCGCAGGAACCACGGGCCGCTTTGCCAGGCCTTGCCGGACGGCGTGCGCGCCAGCGGCAGGATGTGGCCGACCACGCTGTACAGCCCGGTGTCGAATAGCCGGCGCATGCGTTCACGCTCCAGCGCGTCGTCGAGGCGGGCGTCGAAGGGATCGACGTTGATCGGTAGTTTGCGCTCGCGCCACAGGTAGTACCAGACGTCCTCGAAAGCCGGGAACACGTGTTTCGCGTCAACTGCCAGCCGGGTGGCCAGCGTGTCGAGAAAGCGCGCGCTGTCCGCGTCGGTCAGTGCGTAATGCACCGATTCGTCGGCGAACAGTTCCGGCCGGGTCCAGACCGGTTCGCCATCGCGCCGCCAGAAGCAGCTGAGCGACCAGCGCGGCAGCTGCTCGCCCGGATACCATTTGCCCTGGCCGTAGTGCAGCAGGCCGCCGGGCGCGTAGCGCGCCTTCAGCTTCGCCAGCAGTTCCGCGCCGAGCAGGCGCTTGACCGGCTTGTCCGGTGGTGAGTCGGCGGTGGTGTTCCACTCGGCGCCGTCACGGTCATCGACGGACACGAAGGTCGGTTCGCCGCCCATCGTGAGCCGCACGTCGTGCTCCTGCAGATCGGCATCGATGCGGTGTCCGAGCGCTTCGATGCGCGACCACGCGTCATCGGCGTAGGGCTTGGTGACCCGTGGCGCTTCCCAGATGCGCTCCACCTTCATGTGGTGCTCGAATTCGGTTTCGCATTTTCCGGTCAGGCCGGTGATCGGCGCCGCCGACGACGGCTCGGGCGAACAGGCCAGCGGAATGTGGCCTTCGCCGGCGAACAGGCCGGACGTCGGGTCCAGGCCGATCCAGCCGGCGCCGGGCAGATACACCTCGCACCAGGCATGCAGGTCGGTGAAATCCTTGTCCGGGCCGCTCGGGCCGTCCAGCGATTTCACGTCTGCGGTCAGCTGGATCAGGTAGCCGGACACGAAGCGCGCGGCCAGGCCCAGATGGCGCAACACCTGCACCATGACCCAGGCCGAATCCCGGCACGAACCGCTGCCTTTCTGCAGCGTCTCTTCCGGTGTCTGGACACCGGGTTCCATCCGGATCAGGTAACGGATGTCCTGCTGCAGTTGCTGGTTCAGAGCGACCAGGTAGTCGACGCTCGCCCGCCCGCCCTTGCAAAGCGCGCGTGCGTTGTCGACCCAGCGCGCAAAGCGCGGCGCCTTGTTGTGGTCGAGCGGCAGCTTCACCAGATAGGGAAGCAGTTCGTGCCTCTGTCCGAGGGTATAGCTGAAGGGGATATTCTCGGCTTCCGGTTCGAGGAAGAAGTCGAACGGGTTGATGACCGACATTTCGGCCACCAGATCGATCTCGATGCGCAGCTCGCGCGTCGGTTCCGGAAATACCAGCCGGGCCAGATAGTTGGCCTGCGGGTCCTGCTGCCAGTTGATGAAATGTCCGCCAGGCGTGGCGCGCAGCGAATACGAAAGAATGGGTGTGCGCGTGTGCGGTGCCGGGCGCAGGCGGACGACCTGCGGGCTCAGCATTACCGGACGGTCGTAGCGGTAATGGGTGACGTGATTCAGCGCGACGTGGATGGACACGGAAGACTCCCTGGTGCACGGGCCCGGATGGCGCCCTGCAGGGGAATAAGCAATTAGCGTGCACGTCGGAACCCGGGGTTTTCGGCCCCTTTTCCACGCGCGGCGCATTCGACGCGGGCCGGCGGTTCGTCACAATGCACCGTTCCAGTGCGTGCCGCCTGTCACCCGCGGCCGGCGTCGGAGCCACCAGTCAGGCCCAGCCGGCGCGCCAGCTTGCGCAGATTGCTCGGGTCCACGTCCAGCCGGCGTGCCGCTTCGGCCCAGTTCTGGCGACTGGCGTCCAGCGCGAGACGGATCTGCTGGCGCTGTACTGTGTCGACGGCGTCGCGCAGGCGCAGTGCGGTGGCGGCGGTTGCGCCGTCAGCGACCGGGTGCGATGTCTCGTCGCCGTGTGCCGGCGCACCGGTGCTGTCGAGATCGAGCAGCGCCGGTGGCAGCGTGACGATGTCGGTACGTCCGGCACCACGGCTCACCGCTTTCAGCGCGGCGCGGCTGATCACGTGTTCCAGTTCGCGCACATTGCCCGGCCAGGCGTAGCGGCACAGGGCATCCTCGGCTTCCGGCGACAGACGCAGGCTGCGCAGGCCGAGGCGGGCGCGGTTCAGTTCGAGAAAGCGCCCGGCCAGCACCAGCACGTCGGCGCCGCGCTCGCGCAGCGGCGGAATCGGGACCGGATAGACCGACAGGCGATGATAGAGATCGGCGCGGAAGGTGCCGTCGCGCACGCCGTCACGCAGATTGCGGTTGGTGGCAGCGATCACGCGCACGTCGACATGTCTGGGTCGGTCGGCGCCGAGCCGCTGGATTTCTCCATCCTGCAGCGCGCGCAGCAGCTTGGCCTGCACCGGCAACGGCAGTTCGCCGACTTCGTCGAGGAACAGCGTGCCGCCGTCGGCCGCCTCGAAGCGGCCGGCGCGATCGGTGGTCGCACCCGAGAAGGCGCCCTTCACGTGGCCGAACAGCTCGCTTTCGGCCAGCGATTCGGGCAGTGCAGCGCAATTCACATGGACCAGAGTCTGGCCGGCGCGGCGCGAATGACGGTGCACATGACGCGCGAACAGTTCCTTGCCGACGCCGGTTTCGCCCAGCAGCAGCACCGGCAGTTCGGAATCGGCGACGACTTTCAGTTCATGCCGCAGGCGCAGGATGACGTCGCTCTGGCCGACGATGTCGGTATCGTCCGCCACCGTCGCACGCGGGCCGGTCGGGTCGCTGGCGACGCTGCGTGACAGCCGCATTGCGTGGATTTCCTGCTCCAGCCGCGTGACCCGGATGGCGGCCTCGACCAGTACCGCGAGCCGGCGCAGTTCACCGCGCGCCCGCGGCGTGAAGGTGCCGGTTTGCAGTGCGTCAAGTGTCAGCACGCCCCACGGCTGACCTTCGACCTGCAGGCTGATGCCCATGCAGTCATGCACCGGAAGCGGCTCGCCGACCCGTGCGTCGAGCAGGCCGTCGTACGGATCGGGCAGCGTGCTGTCGTGATCGAACGACGTGATGTCGCGCCGCGACAGGATGGCGGCCAGTCGCGGATGCTGGCTGACAACGAAGCGCCGGCCCAGTGTTTCGCGTACCAGACCATCCACCGCCAGCGGGCGCAGGCTGTCTTCCTCCAGCCGCAGCAGTGCCACCGCCCCGCAGCGGAAATGAGCGCGCAGGCCGGATGCCAGCCGCTGCAGCCGTACTGCCTGCGGAAGGTCGATAGCCAGATCGGCGAGAAATGCGGATTCCATCATGTGGAAAATACCTTTTAGAGGTAATAAGAACCTTATTTTTTGAGGTGTAAATTACCATTGTTTTTCCATGTGCATGATTTTATTGAGCGGAATCTGTTGGCATCGTCCTTGCGGTGTGCATGTGTCTTCATCCCGCAAGGAATCCAAACATGACGTTGCTTGACCAATCCCTCGGTGCGCTGGCGCGCAGCATTCCCGGTGCCACGCAGGTATTTCACGAGCACAAGCTCGACTTCTGCTGCGGCGGCAAGCACAGCCTGCGTGAAGCGGCCGAACAGCGGGGTATCGACGCGCAGCAGATCGCCGACCGGCTCGAATCCATGCAGGCTGATGTGGTGGGCGAGGGACGAGACTGGCGCACGGCGACGGCCGCCGACCTGATCGCCTACATCCTGTATCGCTTCCATGAGCGCCATCGCGAACAGTTGCCGGAACTGATCCGCCTCGCCCAGCGCGTCGAGCAGGTGCATGGCGACCGCGCCGACTGCCCGGTCGGTCTGGCCGATCACCTGACGTTCATGCGGCAGGAACTCGAAAGCCACATGGAAAAGGAGGAGCAGGTGCTGTTCCCCGCGCTGTCGCAGGGCTACGTGTCAGAGCTGTACGGACCGCTCGAGGTGATGCGGCTCGAGCACGACCAGCACGGTGAGGCACTGGAGAAGCTCGAGGCACTGACGCACGACATCACGCTGCCGCGCGGCGCCTGCAACACCTGGCGTGCCCTCTATCTCGGCCTGAGCGCACTGCGCGAGGACTTGATGGAGCACATTCACCTGGAGAACAACATCCTGTTCGAAGGGCTGAACCGCGAACCGGCGCTCGCCGGAGCAGGGCACGGCTGAGAGCGGAAATCGGGCCGCCGAGATCAGCCGGCAGCCCGATCAGGCTTCGGTCGTGCCTGACGTGCAAACCCGACGCTGCGGCTGTCGAGCGCGACCGACTTCACCATCGCCCAGACGTGCATGCCGATTTCCAGCTGCAGGCGATCGCAGGATTCGCGCGTGATCAGTGCGCGCACCGAGGTCGAACCGAGATCGACCGCGACGTCCATGTAAGGGCCTTCGCGCGGCGTCATTGACAGCACGTGTCCGGCCAGCTGGTTGGTGATGCTGACGTCGACCGGCTGCATCCGCGCGAGCGCGACGTCGCGCGCACGGATGCGCACCCGCACCGGCATGCCCGCAGCCAGATCGACCCGTGGCACCCGGATCTGCCCGTCGGAGAAACGCAGCGTGGTCATGCCGTAATGGTCGTCATGCTGCGCCACCGCACAGTCGATCACCGAACCCGCCTCGTAGCGGCCGACCAGTGGCGAGTGCTCGGGCAGCGACATGATGTAGGCCAGTTCGCCGCTGGCGACCGTGCGGCCCTCGCTGACGATGACCAGGTGATGCGCCAGACGCGTCACTTCATCGATCGAGTGACTCACGTACAGCACCGGCAGTTCGAACTCATGCGCCAGACGCTCGATGTAGGGCAGTACCTCGGCCTTGCGTGGTGCGTCGAGCGAGGCGAGCGGTTCATCCATCAGCAACAGAGCCGGCTGGCGCAGCAGCGCGCGGCCGAGTGCGACGCGCTGCCGTTCGCCGCCGGACAGGTGATGCGGCCGGCGGTCGAGCAGATGGGCCAGGCCCAGTACGTCGATCACGCTGGACCAGTCGACGGCCTGCGTGCCGCGTGAGCGTTTCTGGCCGTAGCGCAGGTTGCCGGCGACATTCAGGTGCGGAAACAGACGGGCGTCCTGGAATACGTAGCCGATGCCGCGCTGCTCCAACGGCAGGTTGACGTCGCGCGCACGATCGAAGAAGACCCGGTCACCGACGCGGATGACGCCGTCGTCCGGCGTGACGATGCCGGCCACTGCATTGACCAGCGAGGTCTTGCCGGCGCCGCTGCGGCCGAACAGCGCGCTGATGCCCTGCGCCGGCAGTGCGACATCGACGTCGAGGCCGAGCGCGCCGAGCCGCTTGCGGAAACGCAGTTCGATCATGGCCGCCCCAGCCAGCGCTGCGCGCGCCGATGCAACCATTCCGAGGTGGCGATGGCGCCGATTGCCAGCGCCATCGACAGCCCGACCAGTCGCAGTGCCACGGCGTCGCCGTCCGGTGTCTGCGTGGCGGTGTAGATGGCCAGCGGCAGGGTGCGGGTTTCACCCTCGATGTTCGACGCGAAAGTGATGGTAGCGCCGAATTCGCCGAGGCTGGCGGCGAACGCCATCATCGATCCGGACAGGATGCCCGGCAGCATCAGCGGCAGCGTCACGCTGCAGAAGGCGTCCAGGCGCGTGGCGCCCAGCGTGCGCGCGGCCAGTTCGAGTCCGCGGTCGACCGCTTCGAGCGACAGCCGGATCGCCCGCACCATCAGCGGAAACGACATCACGGCTGCGGCCACCACGACGCCCTGGGTGGTGAAGATGAGCTGGATGCCGAAGTTCTGCTTGAGCCAGGCACCGAGCGGCGCGCGCGTGCCGAGCGAAATGAGCAGCAGGTAGCCGATCACCACCGGTGGCAGCACCAGCGGCGCGTGCACGATGCCGTCGAACAGCGCGCGGCCGGGAAAGCGTGTGCGCGCCAGCAGCCAGGCGGTGACCAGCGCGAACGGCAGGCACAGCGCGGTACTGGCCAGGCCGACCTTCAGGCTCAGCAGCAGGGCTTCCGTTTCGAGCGCGCTCAGCATCCAGCGGCTATTTCAGGGCGAAGCCGTAGTGGCGGAACACGCTGCGCGCACTTTCGCTGCGCAGCCATGCAAGGAAGCTGCGCGCGGCGGAGGTGTCCTGTCCGGCGACGATGGCGGCCGGATAGACGATGGGCGGATGGCTGTCGGGCGGGAAGATGCCGGCGATGCGCACCTTCGGTGTCACCGCCGCATCGGTGATGTAGACGATGCCGGCCGGCACTTCGCCGCGCTCGACCAGGGTCAGCGCCGCCCGCACCGAATCGGCACGCACGAGCCGTGGTTCGGCGATGTTCCACACGCGCAGGCTTGTCAGTGCGGCCTGCGCATACTTGCCGACCGGCACGTGTGCCGGGTCACCGGTGGCCAGTCGGCCGTCGCCGAGCAGGGTGGCCAGGTCGAAGCCGGGCTTGAGTTCGACGGCCGCCCTGTTGCCCGCCGGCGTCACCAGCACCAGCCGGTTGCCGAGCAGGTCGAAACGGCTGCCGGAGGCGAGAAGCCTGCGTTCGCCCAGATAGTCCATCCACTGCTCGTCGGCCGACACGAATACCTGCGCCTGCGCACCCGCTTCGATCTGCCTTGCCAGTGCCGACGATGCGGCGAACGAAAACTTCACCTTCTGCCCGGTTTTCATTTCGAAGTCACGGCCGATGTCCTGCAGCGCATTGGTCAGGCTGGCCGCGGCGAATACGACGAGGTCGGCCGCGTGTGCAATCGGAAGCTGCAGACTCAGCAGCAGTGCTGTGATCAGGCGGAGGATTTTTTTCATCGGTGAAAGTCCGTGGATGGGCGGATTGTGCGGGACGCACCGGCGTGTGTTCCGCGTACGGCAAAAAAACCGTTGCAGGCTGCGCAGCGGTATTCAAGGACATCGGTGCTGCCGAACGCGGGGCCAAGTCAGCGGCGGACCATGACTCAGCCGCTTGCGGATTTCCAACTGGAACTGGAATTCATAATTGTGAAATCGCCATCGACAATGTCCAATATCGTTTTTCAACAATGATGAATGCTGTTTTTTCGTTTCAACAATATGAAAATCAATGCCTAACATGCGCATCCAGATCGAACCTGCATGGCGCTTCCGCAATGCCGAAGGGCGCGAGATCGACCCGCTGCTGTTCCGGGTGCTGCAGGCAGTCCAGCGCAGCGGCAAGCTGACCGAAGCGGCGCGCGATGTCGGCTTCTCCTATCGGCACTGCTGGAACCTGATCCGGACCTGGTCCGCCTTTTTCGGTACGCCGCTGGTCGAGTTGTCGCAGGGCAAGGGGGCCGAACTGACGCCGCTGGGGGAGAAGCTGACCTGGGCGGCGCAGCGCATCCAGGCCCGGCTGACGCCGCAGCTGGAAAACCTGTCGGTCGAGATAGACCGCGAAATCAACGCGGCACTGATGGACACCCACCCGGTACTGCGCCTGCACGCCAGCCATGGCTATGCGATTGCGCTGCTGCCCGAGCTGATACAGCGGGTGGCCGGTGTGCGTCTCGAACTGCAGTACCTGGGTTCGATCGATGCGCTGGCGTCGATGGCGCGCGGCAACTGCGATCTGTGCGGATTCCACCTGCCGAGCGGTCGTGTGACGCCGGAGCTGGCGGCGCGGCTGGGTCACTACCTCAAGCCGCGCGCGCATCGGGTGATCCGTCTGGTGACCCGCACGCAGGGGCTGTTCGTGGCGGCCGGCAATCCGCTGGGCATCGCCTCGCTGCATGATCTGGTCCGGCCTGAGGTGCGCTTCATCAACCGTCAGGCGAGTTCGGGGACGCGTGTGCTGCTCGACCTTTTGCTGGCGGAGCAGCAGATCGACGCCGAGCGAATCGGCGGATACGAAACGGTGGAATTCACGCACGCGGCGGTCGCTGCGCACATCGCCAGCGGCATGGCCGATACCGGTTTCGGTGTAGAGGCTGCGGCCAGCCAGTTCAAGCTGGATTTCGTGCCGCTGGCGCAGGAACACTATCTGCTGGCCTGCCGCGTCGAGACACTGGATCTGCCGTCGATGCAGCGCACGCTGGAGGCGCTGCGCTCGGCTGAATTCTCGGCTGCGGTGGCGGGGTTGCCCGGTTATGCGCCGAATGCGCCCGGCGAGGTGGCGACGGTCGGGGAGGTGCTGAGAAACTGAAGCCGCAATGAAAAACGCCGCGCGAGGCGGCGTTTTTTCAGACCGGAAGGCTGGCGTTCAGCCTCGACGCATTGCGTCGAAGAATTCGCCGTTGCTCTTCGTGGCTTTGATCTTGTCGAGCAGGAATTCGATCGCTTCGAGGTCATCCATGTTGTACAGCAGTTTGCGCAGTATCCAGACCTTCTGCAGGATTTCCGGCTTCAGCAGCAGTTCCTCGCGGCGTGTGCCCGAGCGGTTTACGTTGATTGCCGGATAGACGCGTTTTTCCGACATGCGCCGGTCAAGATGGATTTCCATGTTGCCGGTGCCCTTGAATTCCTCGTAGATCACGTCGTCCATGCGGCTGCCGGTTTCGATCAGGGCGGTGGCGATGATGGTCAGGCTGCCGCCTTCCTCGACGTTGCGCGCGGCGCCGAAGAAACGCTTCGGCTTCTGCAGCGCGTTGGCGTCGACGCCGCCGGTCAGCACCTTGCCGGATGCCGGCTGTACCGTGTTGTAGGCGCGCGCGAGACGGGTGATCGAGTCGAGCAGGATGATCACGTCCTTCTTGTGCTCGACCAGACGCTTGGCCTTCTCGATCACCATTTCGGCGACCTGCACGTGGCGGGTCGCCGGTTCGTCGAAGGTCGATGCAACCACTTCGCCCTTCACCGAACGCTGCATTTCGGTCACTTCTTCCGGCCGCTCGTCGATCAGCAGCACGATCATCACCGCTTCCGGGTGGTTGGTCGTGATGGCGTGTGCGATGTGCTGCATCATCACCGTTTTGCCGGTCTTCGGCGGCGCCACCAGCAGACCGCGCTGTCCCTTGCCGATCGGCGCGATCATGTCGATGACGCGCGCGGTGGTGTTCTCTTCGCCGCGCATGTCGCGCTCGAGCTTCAGGTGCTCGGTCGGATGCAGCGGCGTCAGGTTTTCGAACAGGATCTTGTGCTTGGTCGCCTCGGGCGGTTCGCTGTTGACGCGATCGACCTTGACCAGCGCGAAATAGCGTTCGCCGTCCTTCGGCGTGCGGATCTCGCCCTCTATCGTGTCACCGGTGTGCAGGTTGAAGCGACGGATCTGGCTCGGCGACACGTAGATGTCGTCGGTTCCGGCCAGGTAGCTCGCTTCGGGCGATCGCAGGAAGCCGAAGCCGTCAGGCAGTACTTCCAGCGCGCCGTCACCGAAAATGCTCTCGCCCTTCTTGGCCCGATTGCGCAGGATCGCAAATACGAGTTCCTGCTTGCGCAGGCGATTGGCGCCTTCGATTTCGAAGGACTGGGCCATTTCGAGCAACTGGCTGACGTGGAGTGCTTTCAGTTCGGAAAGGTGCATGGTGACGGGGTATCTGCGACTGGCGGGATGAGGGGCGGCAGCGGAACCGGTGCCGGCGGGCGGGGCGTCTGTGGCGCCCGTCGCCGCGGAAAGCAGTGCTTAGAGGTGGCTGTCCAGGAAAGCGGTCAATTGCGATTTCGACAGCGCGCCGACCTTGGTGGCCTCGACATTGCCATCCTTGAACAGCATCAGTGTCGGAATGCCGCGGATGCCGAAGCGGGCCGGCGTTTCCTGATTTTCGTCGATGTTGACCTTGGCCACGCGCAGCTTGCCTGCGTAATCGCGGGCGACTTCGTCAAGGATAGGCGCAATCATCTTGCACGGGCCACACCATTCGGCCCAGTAGTCGACCAGCACAGGCAGTGCCGACTTGACGACCTCGGCTTCGAAACTTGCATCGGTGACGTGGTGGATGTGTTCGCTCATCGTTTCCTCGCGGGGCTTGACTAAGGAAGGACCTGGGGATTCCGGGCTGTTCCTGGAAAGGGATATACCGCTTGCGGGATATATCGTGTGAAACCGGATATGGACAGATCGCTGTCTTTGGCTGGGCTGAACGTGCCGCCTGTTCGTGCGGCGTCAATCAGGATTCTGGTGCGGGACTTTCTGGTCACCGGTTTGCACACGGTGCCGGCAGTGCATGCAGCAGTGCCGAAAGCTTTGCTTACATTGATTTCGCGATGCTAATACAAAAAACTGTCGGTGGCGCAGGGCGGCACCCGTGAAAGCTACAAAAAGTCATACCGCCATGTCGCGGGTGTGCGACAGCAGGTAGCGGTCCATATGGAGGCGCGGTGATAAAATCCGCCTCTTGTCGCAGGCTGATGATCGCCGGACTCCGGAATCCAGCCATTTTGCGGTTCGTCTGCCCCGGGCAGTGCGGCCGTCGTACGGAGAAATCATGACTTACGTCGTTACCGAATCCTGTATCAAGTGCAAGTACACCGACTGCGTCGACGTGTGTCCGGTCGATTGCTTCCGCGAAGGCCCCAATTTTCTGGTCATCGATCCGGACGAGTGCATCGACTGCACGCTGTGTGTTGCCGAATGCCCGGCCGAAGCCATTTTCGCCGAAGACGACGTGCCATCCGACCAGGTTCACTTCATCAAGCTGAATGCCGAACTGGCCACCCAGTGGCCGGCCATCATCGAGCGCAAGGATGCGCCTGCCGACGCCGACGAATGGGTGAAGGTCAAGGACAAGCTCGGCCTGCTCGAGCGCTGATCGCCGCTCGCACGTTCCGCTGCCGGATGCCGCACCCCTGCGCATGACCGGCGCGAACAAGACGTCCATCGACATTCCTGCCGGCCCCGGCTTCTTTGCGCGGCTGGCTGAGGTTGTTGTCGACCGCTGCGGTGAGCGACTCGCCGACTGCGATCTGGTCGTCCCGTCGCTGATCCACGCACCGGCGCTGCGCTCTGCCTTCCTGCGCGCTGCTGCCGGCAATGCCCTCTTCATGCCGCGTCTGCTCACGCCGGCAACCTTCGCTGCACGCTGGATGAGCGATGAAGCGGTCGATGCGGATGCCCGCCGCCTGCTGCGTCTGGTCGGGCAGCTACGTCAGCAGACCTGGCTCGGCGATACCGATCCCTGGGTAACCGCACGTGCGCTGATCCAGCTGGCTGATGCACTGGCCGACCAAGCTGCGCCCGATGACGAGCGTCAGCTGGAACAGGCGTTTGCCCGGTCGCATGCGCTGTCCGACAGCGAAGCACTGTCGCTCGAGGCCAGACTGGTGCGGGCCGTATGGCAGGCCGACAGCACCGGTACGCCGGGTCACGCCCGCGCCCGGGTCCGTGCGCTGTTGCGCGCAGCAGCCGGGGCGCAGCGCCCGTTGATCCATGTCGCGGATGGTGTCGAGCCATCGCCGGCATGGCTCGACGCATTCGCCGTCCGTGTGCCGGTGCTCGACATAAGGGTGACACGCGATGCCGAAGGCAGTCCGCTGGCACGTGCGCTCGCGGCGGCCTGGCCAGCGCGGGCGGACGATGCAGGTTCGCTGTGGACGCGCGTGGTGCCGGTCGATGACGTCCGTGCGTTGCGCGAACGCATTCGTCTGGTCAGTGCGCAGTCGCTGGAACAGGAGGCCGGGCATGCTGCGTCCTGCATCGCCGGCTGGCTTGCCGCCGGGCGCCGCCGCATCGCACTGGTGGCGGCGGACCGTGAAGCGGCGCGCCGCACGCGCGCGCTGCTGGAACGTCATCAGGTACTTCTCGCCGATGAAACCGGCTGGAAACTGTCGACCACCCGCGCGGCTGCCACCGTCGACGCCTTCCTGCAGTGCCTCGCATCCGACGGGTATCACCGCGACCTGCTCGATCTGGCCCGTTCGCCCTACGTGGCGGGCGCGCTCGATGCCGATGCGCACGCGCGGGCCATCGCGGGTATCGACGCCTGGGTGGTACGCCGCAACCATGTCGACGGCCTTCAGGCGCTGCTTGATGATGCGGTGCGCGATCTCGCGGGGAAACCGGCGCAGGTTTTGCTCGATGCGTTGGCGCGTGCGGCTGCGCTGATGCCCACCGGGCAGGCGCCGGCCGCGTTCTGGATGGAGCGCCTGCTGTCGGCGCTCGACGAACTGGGCGCGCGCAGCGCGCTGCTGCAGGACGCCGCCGGTGTGCAGGTGGTCGCGCTGCTCGAACAGCTGCGCGCCGAATGCACCGGCGAGTCGCTCAGACTGTCCTTCGCCGACTGGCGCCAGTGGCTGGACGGCGAGTTGGAGCAGACGCTGTTCCGCGACACCGCCATCGACAGTCCGGCCGTGCTCACGCATCTGGCGGCAACCCGTCTGCGCGGCTTTGATGCGGCCTACGTCATCGGAGCCGACGCCGAACATCTTGCGCCGCCGAAGCTGCGCGGCATGCTGGGTCACGACGGGCTGAGGCGCGAACTGGGGTTGCCGGATGCACATAGCGCCGCACGCCAGTTGCGTGACGATCTGGCCGGGCTGATCACCGGTTGCGACGAAGTGGTGTTCAGCTGGCAGGCTCAGCGCGCTGGCGAAGCCAACCTGCCGGCGGCAGACCTGCAACTGCTCGATCTGCTGTTCGTGCGAGCCGGTCTGCCGAGTGCGGTCACGGCCGCGCCGGTACGACCCGATCCGCAGCCGCTGACTGTGCCACCGTCACACAGCGCGCCAGTGCTCGACCCGACCCGCGTGCCAGGACGGCTCACCGCCAGTGCGCTGGCCGATCTGATGGCCTGTCCCTACCGCTATTACGCCCGCCGCGTGCTGGGCCTCGGCCAGGATGACGAGGTCGAGGAGACAATGGGCAAGGGCAGCGTCGGCGAACTGCTGCACGCGGTGCTGCGCGACTTCCATGTCGCCCATCCGCGCCTGGACGCGCATGCGCCGGACGTTCTGGTGGCCGATCTGCGCAGCGGCATCGCGCGGGCCTTCGACTCCGCCATTGCGCGCAACTTCCAGGAGCATGCGTGGGCGGACCGTCTGCATGCGCGGGCCGATGGCTATGTCGCCTGGGCGCGTGCACGCGAGGCTGCCGGCTGGCTGTTCGAAGGCGGCGAACAGGCGCGCTGCCGGCTGCTGGACCTGCCGGACGGCAGCGCGCTGTCGCTCGAAGGCCGCATCGACCGCATCGACCACCACGGTGAGGCCGGGCGGGCGCTGCTCGACTACAAGCTGCGCAGCGCGAAGAACGTCAAGGACAGCGTCGAAGGCGGCGAGGATCAGCAGCTTGCTTTCTACACGCTGCTCGAAGGCGATGCGGTGAAAGAAGCGGCCTATCTGGCGCTGGACGAGGATGTGCCGGTGCAGCACGCCCTGTCCGATCCGCATGCCGCCGCCGAGTTGCTGCAGACACTCGTTACCGGACTGTTTCCGGCCATGCGCGCCGGCGATCCGTTGCCGGCGAACGGTGACGACCGGGCCTGCAGCCATTGCGACATGCGGGGGCTGTGCCGGAAGGACTGGCGCCCATGAACGACAACCTGAAAGCCCTCGATCCGGGCGTCAGCGTTGTGGTCGAGGCCTGCGCCGGCAGCGGCAAGACCTGGACGCTGGTGTCACGTCTGATCCGCCTGCTGCTGGCTGGCGTCGCGCCGGGCGAGATACTGGCCATCACATACACGCGCAAGGCGGCGCGCGAGATCGACGAGCGCCTGCAGCACTGGCTCGGCCAGCTGGCGGTGTCGGACGATGCCTGGGTGGCCGGCTTTCTGGCCGAGCGCGGCGTCGATGCCAGTCGCGATCCTGCGGTTGTCGAACATGCGCGCGGCCTGTTCGAACAGGTTGCGCAGGCCCGACCCGGCCTGACGATCAATACCTTCCACGGCTGGTTCTCGTCGCTGCTTGGCGCCGCGCCGCTGTCTGCCGGCCTCGGCGGCATGCAGCTGACGGAGCGCACGGCCCGGTTGCGCGATCAGGCCTGGGGTGTGCTGATGCGCCGTGCCGCCAGTGCGCCGGATGGCGAACTGGCGCAGTCGGTACGCTGGCTGCTGTCGCAGGCCGGCGTGTCCGGCACGCG
>DATCUL010000338.1:0-3765 GCA_036567405.1 Methyloversatilis sp.
ACCCGGCTGGCTCTGCCTGAGGTCCTCACGCATGGAGAGCAGGTTCCGATGAGCGCAGATCCCGTTGCAGATTTCACCCTAGGCTCGACCTCGGGCCAGGATTTCACCCTGTCGTCGGCCAGGAAGCCGCTGGTCATCTATTTCTATCCCAAGGACAGCACACCGGGCTGCACCACTGAAAGCGCGAACTTCCGCGATCTGCACCCGCAGTTCCTGGCTGCCGGCGCTGACGTGGTCGGCATTTCCCGCGACAGCCTCAAGTCCCACCTGAATTTCAAGGGCAAGCTCGACCTGCCGTTCGAGCTCGTGTCCGACCCCGATGAGACGGCGTGCGCGCTGTTCGGCGTGATGAAGATGAAGAACATGTACGGCAAGCAGGTACGCGGCATCGAACGCAGCACCTTCGTGATCGGCACGGACAATCGCATCCTGCGCGAATGGCGCGGCGTGAAGGTACCGGGTCATGCCGATGAAGTGCTCGCGTTCATCCAGTCCCTCTGAAACCCGGCGTCCAACAAAAGATCCTTCACATGGCCACGAAGCGCTCCACCGCAGCCCCCGCCCGTCGCACGCGCAAGTCGGCACCGGCCACAAAGCTTTTCGTACTCGACACCAATGTGCTGATGCACGACCCGACGAGCCTGTTCCGGTTCGAGGAGCACGACATCTTCGTGCCGATGATGACGCTCGAGGAGCTCGACAACAACAAGAAGGGCATGACCGAAGTGGCGCGCAACGCGCGTCAGGTCAGCCGTCTTCTGGACGAGATCGTCAGCGGTGCCGAAGACCTGATCGCACAGGGCATTCCGCTTGCCGCGGCATCCAGCGACATGGCCAGCGGCCATCTGCTGCTGCAGACCGAGGCGATCGACGGCCTGCTGCCGGCCGGACTGCCGACAGCCAAGGCCGACAACCAGATCATCGCGGTGGTAATGCACCTGTCCGGGCGGCATCCCGGGCGTCAGGTCATCCTGGTGTCCAAGGACATCAACATGCGCATCAAGGCCCGCGCACTCGGCCTGGCGGCACAGGACTACTTCAACGACAAGGTTCTCGAAGACACGGACATGCTGTACACCGGCACGCGCGAGCTGCCGGAGAAGTTCTGGGAGGAGCACGGCGGCAACCTGGAGTCGTGGAAGGAAAACGGCCGCACGATGTATCGCGTCAAGGGTCCGCTGTGCCCGGATCTGCTGATCAACGAATTCGTCTACAAGGAAGCCGGTCCGAAACAGGACAAGGCCTTCCATGCGCTGGTGCGCGAGCGTGCCGGCAAATCGGCGGTGCTCGAAACGCTGATCGACTACGGTCATCACAAGAATTCCGTATGGGGCATCCTGGCGCGCAACCGGGAACAGAATTTCGCGCTCAACCTGCTGATGAACCCGGAGGTGGATTTCATCACCTTGCTCGGTCAGGCGGGCACCGGCAAGACGCTGCTGACGCTGGCGGCGGGTCTGACCCAGGTGCTGGAGACCAAGCTCTACAGCGAAATCATCATGACCCGCGTGACCGTGCCGGTCGGCGAGGACATCGGTTTCCTGCCCGGCACCGAGGAAGAGAAGATGACGCCGTGGATGGGCGCGCTCGAGGACAATCTCGACGTGCTGAACAAGACCGACGACCCGAATGGCTCGGGCGAATGGGGGCGTGCCGCGACGATGGACCTGATACGCAGCCGCATCAAGGTCAAGTCGCTGAATTTCATGCGCGGGCGAACCTTCCTGAACAAGTTCCTGATCATCGACGAGGCGCAGAACCTGACGCCCAAGCAGATGAAGACGCTGATCACGCGCGCCGGTCCGGGTACCAAGGTCATCTGCCTGGGCAATATCGCGCAGATCGACACGCCGTATCTGACCGAAGGCAGTTCCGGCCTGACCTACGTCGTCGATCGCTTCAAGGGTTGGCCGCACAGCGGTCATGTCACACTGCAGCGTGGCGAGCGGTCTCGCCTGGCCGATCATGCGGCCGAAGTACTCTGATTTCCCGGGAGGAGACAAGCCGATGAGTGCCGTCGATCCGATGGGGCTGGACCAGCAGCTGTGTTTTGCCCTGTACGCAGCCACGCACGCGATCACCCGCTCCTATACGCCGGGACTGAAATCGATCGGGCTCACCTATCCGCAGTATCTGGTGATGGTCGTGCTGTGGCAGGAGGATGCACTGACGCTGAAGGCCCTGGCCGAGCGGCTGGACCTCGATTCCCCGACCTTGACACCGCTGCTCAAGCGACTGGAGGCCAACGGTTTCGTCACGCGCACGCGCAGCCGGGCCGACGAACGCGCACTGGAAATCCGTCTGACCCCGGCCGGTCGTGCACTGCGCGGCCCGGCCGAACAGGTACGTGCCGGCGTGGTATGCCAGTCCGGACTGCAGCCGGATTCAATGAGCCGGATGCGCGCCGAGCTGCACAGTCTGGCCAGCAGCCTCAAGGGCAGCGATACCGAGACAAAGGCACCTGCCTGAACGTCGGCGACGGCTTGTTCAGCGGCCGAAAAGCTTGCCCACCGCCTCGCCCACACCCTCGACCACCGAACTGCCGGCGCTTCCCACGCCGCGCACCAATCCGCCAAAGCTCACACCGAGCGAATCGGCGAACGAACTTGCAAGCCGGGTCGCCAACCCCTCGTTGAGCGAGAACTTCGGATCGTCCAGTCGCCCTTCCAGCGTGAAGCCGATGCCGATCCGCTCGTTCTCGTCCTTGAGCATCCCCACCACGGCCGCGCGTGGCAGTCCCATGAAGGTACTGTCGGAGGACAGTTCGAGTCCAGACAGCGTCAGCTTTCCCGGCGCTTTCAACAACCGGTCAGACACGGTTGCGTTCAGATCGAGATCCATCGTTCCGCGCTTCACGCCGGTTTCGGCGGCCTGTATCAGATAGGGCTGGAACGCCACGAGATCGACGCCACGCAGCGTGCATTGCAGATTCGCGTCCCGCGTCGCAGGCACCACGTCACCGCGCAGATCGACCCGGCCATCGCGCAGCGGACCCTTCACAGTCGCCGAAAGCCGGACGCCGACGACATTGTCCAGTCTGGGCAGTTCGATCGGCCCGATATCCGCCATCACCTGGTCCAGCGCCAGTCTGTGCGGCTTTCGGCGCAGGCTGGCGTCGTAGAAATCGATCGCTCCGTCTCGCAGTTCGATACGGGACACGCGGATGTCGGGCATCGCACCAGATGAAGATTCATGCGTCGATGCGCGCGCATCCAGCAGGGCCGGCAACACGCGCAGCGCGCCATCACGCGTGCGCAGCATCGACAGGTAGGCACCGTCAATCGTGATGCGTGCGATGCTCACGCGCGCTGAAAGCAGATCGCGCAGTTGCGGGATGACCTCGACACGGCTCGCCCGCAGTTCGTCCTCGGTCGGCCATGACACCGCGTCACGATCGGCGCGGATGCGCAGGCCATGCAGGACGACGGCGTTCAGACCGAGTTCGATCCGTGCCACTTCGCCGCGCGGACCGAGCGCGGCTTCGACCTGCGCACGCAGCGTCCGCACCGCAAGCTGGAAAGCCAGCAGCACGCTGGCGGTCAGAACGACAGAAGCGATCAGCAGGCGACGCAGCCATGCCGGCATCGTCAATGTGCTCAGTACTGCCCCGGCCGGGCAGCATTCACGAAGCGCGTGTGCTCGCCCTGGAAGCCCAGCACCACGGTGCCGGTCGGACCGTTACGGTGCTTGCCGATGATGATTTCGGCCAGTCCCTTGTCCTGCGTATCCGGGTTGTAGACCTCATCACGGTAGATGAACATGATG
>DATCUL010000339.1:0-1923 GCA_036567405.1 Methyloversatilis sp.
CGATCTCGCCTATGTTGACGAGAAGGGTGCGCCCATCGTCATCAAGGCGGACGGTCTCGCCGCCGGCAAGGGCGTCGTCGTTGCCACAACGCTGACCGAGGCGCACGCCGCCATCGGCATGATGCTGGCCGACAACGACAGCGGACGCGCACGGGTCGTCATCGAGGAATGCCTGGTCGGTGAGGAAGCCAGCTTCATCGTCATGTGCGACGGCCAGAACGCATTGCCGATGGCCACCAGCCAGGATCACAAGCGCCTGCTCGACGGCGATGCCGGCCCGAACACCGGCGGCATGGGCGCCTATTCGCCGGCACCGGTCGTCACGCCGGAAATCCACGCCCGCGTGATGCGCGAGGTGATCCAGCCGGTGCTCACCGGCATGGCGCTCGACGGCCTGCCCTTCACCGGTTTCCTGTATGCCGGCCTGATGATTTCGCCGGACGGCGACATCAAGGTGCTCGAATTCAACTGCCGCATGGGCGACCCGGAAACCCAGCCCATCATGATGCGGCTGAAGACCGATCTGGTCAGCCTGATGGAAGCCGCACTCGAGTGCCGGCTGTCCGAAGCGACCACCGACTGGGACCGCCGCGTCGCACTCGGCGTCGTGATGGCCTCTGCCGGCTATCCGGAAGCACCCCGCAAGGGCGATGCCATCACCGGCCTGCCTGCACCGACCGCCGAAAGCCATGTCTTCCATGCCGGCACGACCGAGCGCGACGGCCAGCCGGTCACCAGCGGCGGCCGCGTACTGTGCGTCACCGCGCTCGGCGACACCGTGAAGCTGGCACAGCGGGCTGCCTACACGCTGTGCGACCAGATCCATTTCGACGGCGCGCAGTTCCGCCGCGACATCGGTTTCCGGGCGGCACGGCGATGAGCAGCCGCGCCGAAACTGTCCGCGCCTGGTTGCTGGATCTCCAGGACCGCATCATCGACGGCCTGCAGGCGGCCGACGGCAAGACTTTCATCACCGACGCCTGGGTCCGCGGCCCGGAAGAGCGCCTGCAGGGCGACGGCCGCACACGGCTGGTCGAGGAAGGCAATCTGTTTGAACGCGGTGGCTGCAACTTCTCGCATGTACGCGGCGACCGACTGCCGCCATCGGCCTCCGCACACCGCGCCGATCTGGCCGGGGCCTCGTTCGAGGCGATGGGCGTGTCGCTGGTGCTGCATCCGCGCAATCCCTACGTCCCCACGGTGCACCTCAACGTGCGCTTTTTCACCGCGCAACCGCCATCCGGCGAAGCGGTGTCGTGGTTCGGTGGTGGCATGGACCTGACGCCCTACTACGGCTTCACGGAAGATGCGGCGCACTTCCACCGCACTTGCCGCGACGCACTGGCCCCCTTCGGCGCCGACACGCATGCGCGCTACAAGAAGTGGTGCGATGAATACTTCTACCTGAAGCACCGCGGCGAAGCGCGCGGCATCGGCGGCGTCTTTTTCGACGACCTCGGCGCCGACGGCGAAATCAGCTTCGACGATGCTTATGAACTGACGCGCGCAGTCGGCGACGCCTTCCTCGACGCCTATCTGCCGATTGTCGAACGCCGTCGCAACCTGCCCTGGGGAGAACGCGAACGCGATTTCCAGGCCTTCAGGCGCGGCCGCTATGTCGAATTCAATCTGGTGTTCGACCGCGGCACGTTGTTCGGCCTGCAGTCCGGCGGACGCACCGAATCCATCCTGATGTCGATGCCGCCGATCGTGAAGTGGCGCTACGACTGGCACCCCGAGGCCGGATCCCCGGAAGCGAAGCTCTACACCGACTTCCTGCCCCCACGCGACTGGGTATAACACGGGTTTCGCGAAGCACTGGTGCGCGCCTGCGGAACCGGCCAGTCATGCAGCGCCGACCGTGGGTGCAGCAGGGGTTTCGCGAAGCACCGCTTCGCACCTGCGGAACCCGCCAGCCATGCA
>DATCUL010000340.1:0-4378 GCA_036567405.1 Methyloversatilis sp.
TACGCGATGGTCGACCGCGACGACGATCTGAAGATAGGCATCCGCACCTCTGCCATCACCTTCGGCCGCTTCGACGTCGCCGCGGTGATGGCCTGCTACGCGATCACGCTGGCCCTGCTCGCGCTGTACGGCCATCTGGAAGGACTGGGCCGCTGGTACAACGCCGGCCTCGTGGTGGCCGCCGGCATCGCCGCCTACCACTACACCCTGATCCGCGGGCGCGACCGCAAACAGTGCTTCCGCGCCTTTCTGCACAACAACTGGGTCGGCGCCGCGGTGTTCGCTGGCGTCCTCGCCGACTACTGGCTGCGCTGACGGCGTGAACGTCCGTCTGGCCATCGCGGCAGTCCTGCTGGCCTCGCTGTGTCAGCCGGTGGCTGCGGGCGCGTTGCGCGAGCGCATCGCCGAACGTCTGGAACAGCGGCGCGCCGACGATGGCCTGGATGGCGGTGACGTGGCGACACGCGCGCTGCCGCTGCCGTCCGGCGCACGGGTGTTGCACGATCTCGCCTATGGCAGCGACCCCGCGCAGCGGATGGACGTCTACATTCCGGCGGGCGCACGCTCGGCGCCGGTGATCTTCATGGTGCACGGCGGTGGCTGGCGCATCGGCGACAAGACGCACTCGCGGGTGGTCGACAACAAGGTCGCACGCTGGCTGCCGATGGGCGTCATCTTCGCGTCGATCAACTACCGCATGCTGCCCGGTGCCGAGGTGCCGACCCAGCTCGATGACGTCGCCGCGGCACTGTCGAAGGCGCAGTCGCTCGCGCCGTCATGGGGTGGCGATGCCGGCCGCTTCGTGCTGATGGGGCATTCGGCCGGCGCCCACCTGATCGCGCTGCTGGCTGCGACGCCACGCGACGACAGCCGGCACCGGCCCTGGCTGGGCAGCGTGCTGCTCGACAGTGCGGCGCTCGACGTCGAGCGCATCATGACGGCCCGCCACTTCAGTCTGTACGATCAGGCTTTCGGCCGTGATGCGGGCTTCTGGCGGCGCAACTCGCCCATCGCGCGGCTGGCCGGTCCGACCGCGCCCTGGCTGGCGGTGTGTTCGAGCCGGCGCGACGATTCCTGCGATCAGGCGCAGGCATTCGCTGCGCGCGCCACGGAACTGGGTGCGCGTGCCGAGGTGTTGCCGGAGGATCTGTCGCACGGCGACATCAACGGAACGCTCGGGCAGCCGGGCGCCTATACCGACCGGGTCGACGCCTTCCTGCGCAGTGTCGGCGTGCTAGCGCGCTGACGACGCCAGCGAACCCAGCGTGGCGAGCGCGGCGTCGACGCCGGCATCCCAGCGCACCGCGCACATCAGGCGCACGCAGTTGCGGTACTTGCCCTGCGGTGAAAACAGCGGGCCCGGCGAAATGCTGATGCCGGCGGCGAGCGCCCGCGCCTGCAGCGCCAGCGCGTCGATGTCCTCCGGCAGTTCCAGCCACAGGATGAAGCCGCCGGCCGGGCGCGTGCAGCGCGTGCCGGCCGGAAAATGGCGGGCGACGGCGGTCTGCATGCGTTCCATCTGTTCGGCGTACAGCCGGTTGACGCGGTTAAGATGGCGCTCCCAGCGACCTGACGCCAGATAGTCGGCCAGGGCGCGCTGCGGCAGCAGCGCGGTGGCCATCGTGCTGCCGTACTTCAGCCGCTCGACCTCGCGCCGCCAGCGTCCGGGCACGATCCAGCCCACCCGCAGGCCCGGTGCGATGGTCTTGGAGAACGACGAACACAGCAGCACGTGGCCGGTTCTGTCCCAGGCCTTGGCCACGCGCGGACGCTGGCCGTCGTGTGCCATCTCGCCGTAGATGTCGTCCTCGATCAGCGGGATGTCGCGCGCGGTCAACATCTGCAGGATGCGTCGCTTGTGCGCGTCCGGCATCGAGGCGCCGACCGGATTGCTGAAGCTGGAACAGAACAGGCAAGCCTTGACCGGCCAGCGCTCGAGCGCCAGTTCCAGTGCGTCGGGACTCATGCCGGTGGTCGCGTCGGTCGGGATTTCCAGCGCCTTGAGGCCGAGCGACTCGATCAGCTGCAGCGTGCCGAAGAAGGCCGGCGACTCGATCGCCACCACATCGCCCGGTCGCGTCGTGGCACGCAGCGCGAGCGTCAGCGCTTCCTGGCAACCGGTCGTGATCACGATGTCGTCCGGGTGGATCTGGCAGCCGGACTCCACCGCGCGGCGCGCGATCTGCACGCGCAGCGACTCCTCGCCGATGAATTCGCCGTAGCGCGCGCTGCCCGCGTCCGCGTGACGCAGCGCGCGGGCGAGGCTGGCGCGCACGTCCTTCACCGGCAGGAAGTCGGCGTGCGGAATCGCGGTGCTCAACACCAGCAGGTCGTCGCGGTGTGAGGCGCGCATCACCTGCGCGACGCGTTCCGACATGGTCACTTCGCCCGGCGTTTCGTGTTCGCAGGTCTGGCAGGCGCGCGGCGGCAGCGCTTCAGGCATGCGGGCGTAGAACCCCGACTGCGGCCGAGCCTCGAGCCAGCCCTGCGCCTCCAGCTTGCGATAGGCCGAGATGCAGGTCGCGATGCTCAGTTGCTGCTGCAGCGCGATGCGCCGCACCGACGGCAGGCGCTGGCCGGGCGGATACAGCCCGGCGCGGATGTCGTTGCGCAGGCGGTCGGCGAGCTGTTCGTAGCGATTCATCGTGAAGTCCGGCGGCAATGTCGGTGCCTACTGTACTGCCGGCAACCGAACGCGGATCGATACAGTTGCGCGTCCGGGTCATCGGTACAGTTATTGAGTTGGTTCAACTGTACCGGTTCAAAGTCGTATTCGTGTATCTGTATCCCTCTGCGGTGCCGATGCAAGATGTGTCCTGCCATCCAGGAGACATGCCATGCCCATGATCACATTGCAGATTTCCCGCCTGCCGGACGCAGAAACCCGTCTGGCCGTGACCCGCGCGGTGACCGACCTGACTGCCGAACTGCTGGGCAAGAAGCGCGAACTGACCGCGCTGTCGATTGCCCATGTCGAACACTGGTCGGTCGGCGCCGAGCCGGTCGGCGGCGGGCTGACCGCGCTCTATCTCGATGCGCGCGTGACCGCCGGCACCAACACCAAACCGGAAAAGGCGGCCTGGCAGCATGCGGTGTGGCAGGCGCTGGACGAACTGGTCGGGCCGCTGCATCCGGCCAGCTACATCGTGGTCAGCGATCTGCCGGCCGATTCCTGGGGCTACTCGGGCGAAACCCAGGAACTGCGCCATGTCCGCGCCCGGCTGGTTCCCTAGGTTGCGGCGGTGGCTGCGGGCGGTGCGCCGCCGGCAGCGCGCACGCGCCGAACTGCGCGCGATGAACGATCTCGAATTGCGCGATCTCGGGCTCGGCCGGTCCGACGTTCCGTCGGTACTTGCCGGCCGCTTCGATCGACGCCCTGCTCACTGAACCCTCACACTGACCATTTTCGGGAGCCGGAATGACGACCATCAAGGATCACTGCGTGCTCATGGCCCGCTACGGCGCCTGGGCCTACGAACGCATGTTTGCGTCGCTGGCGACACTGAGCGACGCCGACTACCGTGCCGACTGCGGGCTGTTCTTCCGCAGCCTGCACGGCACGCTGAATCACCTGCTGCTGGCCGACAGCGTCTGGTTCGGTCGCTTCACCGGCCAGCCCTTTGCCGCGAACTCGCTGGCGCAGGAAGTCGAGGCGGATCGCGCCGCGCTGGTTGCCCGCGTACGTGCGCAGGGCGAGCGGTGGACCGGATTCGTCGAGGCGGCCGACCCGGGCCTGTGCGATACGCGACTGGTCTATCGCAGTATGGCCGGCGATGCCTGCGACACACCCTGGGCCGGCACCCTGCTGCACGTGTTCAACCACGGCACACATCACCGCGGCCAGATGTCGGCCGCGCTGACCCGCTTCGGCCAGCCGGCGCCGGAGATGGATTTCGTCTATTTCCTGCGTCTGCAGGGGGTGTGAAAGGCTGGAAGGTGGAATGACGGGGCGGCACGGCGCCGGACGGCTTACATGGAGTGGAAACCGATCATGTTGCCCTCCGGATCGCGCGCCAGGGCAATGAAGCCGTGCACTCCGATGGGCATCTTCTCCTTCACGAGCGTTCCGCCATTGGCCGCCACACGCGATGCTTCGACGGCGCAGTCCCTGCTGCCGAAGTAAACCACCGTGCCGCCACCGGCGGAGGTGAAACCTTCCATCCTGACCAGCATGCCGCATGCACCATAGGTAGTCGGCGCCGTCGATTTGTCGGAAGGGAATGCCCACATTTCCATGGTCATTTCCGCCGTCGGCGCGGGCATTTTCTCGAGCGTGATGTCCAGTACTGCTTCATAGAAGCGCTTCGCTCGCGGCATGTCCTGGACGTAAATCTCGAACCAGACAACGGGATTGCTTTGCATGAAGCGCTCCTTGGAT
>DATCUL010000341.1:0-4047 GCA_036567405.1 Methyloversatilis sp.
AGCCCCCGCCCCCCTCTCCAACCGCCGACTTCGCCGCGCGGCTGATCGCCTGGCAGAAGACGCACGGCCGCCACGACCTGCCGTGGCAGCACAGCGAGCCCTATGGCGTGTGGGTGTCGGAAATCATGCTGCAGCAGACCCAGGTGCAGACGGTGATCGGCTACTACGCCCGCTTCATGGCGCGCTTCCCGACAATCGGTGCGCTGGCGGCGGCCGAGGAGGCCGCGGTGATGGAAGCGTGGAGCGGACTGGGTTACTACGCCCGCGCACGCAACCTGCACCGCGCCGCACGCGAGGTGATGACACGCTTCGGCGGGCGCTTTCCGTCGGCGGTGGCGGACATCGAAAGCCTGCCCGGCATCGGCCGCTCGACTGCCGCGGCGATTGCCAGTTTCTGCTTCGGCGCGCAGGAGGCGATTCTGGATGGCA
This sequence comes from Methyloversatilis sp., assembly GCA_036567405.1. Lineage (GTDB taxonomy): Bacteria > Pseudomonadota > Gammaproteobacteria > Burkholderiales > Rhodocyclaceae > Methyloversatilis. The sequence continues at coordinate 430 of DATCUL010000341.1, forward strand.
ACGTGAAGCGCGTTTTCGCACGCTTCTTCGGCATCGACGGTTTTCCCGGCATCCGCGCAATCGAACAGCGGATGTGGGCTCTGGCCGGCGAGCTGATGCCCGCCCGCGACGGCGCCATCTACACGCAGGCACTGATGGATCTGGGTGCCACCGTATGCACGCGCAGCCGCCCGCGCTGCGATGCCTGCCCGGTCGGCGCCACCTGCGTGGCACAGGCGAGCGGACGCCAGAGCGAGTTGCCGGCACCCCGTCCTGCGAAGACGCGGCCGCAGCGATTACGTTTCGCCTTGCTGCTGGTGAGCCGGGGACAGGTATTGCTGGAGCGCAGGCCGGGCCACGGCATCTGGGGCGGTCTGCTGAGCCTGCCCGAACTGACGGCGCTGACACCGTCCGACGCCATCATCGAAGCCACCGGATGGCTGGCGGCCCGCGGTCTGACGGCGGGCCAACCTGAGGTCATGACGCCGGTCATTCACGGCTTCACCCACTTCGAACTGCATCTGGTGCCGCTGCGCCTGCGCATTCCGGCGCCGATGCCCATCGCCGGCGAGACATCGCTGCAGTGGCTGCCTCTGGAAAATGCTCACGACGCCGCACTGCCGGCGCCGGTACGCCGGCTGCTCGGCCGGAGCGACATCGAATGAACGTCGCCGGACAGCCCGTGCAATGCCGCGACGGTTGCGGCGCCTGCTGCATCGCGCCGTCGATTTCCAGCCCGATTCCCGGCATGCCGCACGGCAAGCCGGCCGGTCAGCGCTGCGTGCAGCTCACCGACGACATGCGCTGCGCCATATTCGGCTCGCCGGATCGGCCGGCCTGCTGTTCGGGCCTGCAACCGTCGGCCGACATGTGCGGAGACGGACGCACCTACGCCCTGCACTGGCTCGACCGGCTGGAAGCCGACACCCGGAGCGACTGAACGCAGCACCGGACCATGCGGCACGATGTGCCCCGAAACACGGGAATGCGGCAGATTGCTGGCGCTTATCGACGCCTGACGGCAGGGGTACAGGCGTAAGGTATGACCGTCCCATTCCGAGCAGGCTGCCCGACCATGCATCTGTTCCGCGCCCTTGCCATACAGTTCGTCGCCTGGGCAGTCGCGATCTTCGCGCTGCGCTACACGGTCACGCCGCCTGGCGGACTGACCGCCGTCGTCATCATGCAGGCCGGCATTGCCGGTGCATTCGCGCTGGCCACGCGGGCGCCGCGCTGGTGGGTGATCATTCACCTGCTGTTCTCGCCGCTGATCGTAGGCGCTCGCGTGCTCGGCATCGCGCCTGCCTGGTATCTGCTCGGCTTCCTGGCGCTGTCCGCGGTGTTCTGGTCCACCTTCCGCACGCGCGTGCCGCTGTTCCTGACCAACAGGGCCACGGCGCGTGCGCTGCTGCTCGCGCTGCCGCAGGACCGCGCGGTCCATCTGGTCGATCTGGGGTGCGGCACTGGCGAATTGTTGCGCCGACTGGCGATGTCGCGACCGGACTGCCGTTTCACCGGCATCGAGAACGCGCCGCTGCCCTGGCTGATCGCGCGTCTGCGCAACCGCAACCTGCGCAACGTCACGATACGGCGCGACGACCTGTGGTCGGTGCATCTCGGCCAGTTCGACGTGGTGTATGCCTTCCTGTCGCCGGTGCCGATGCCCCGGCTCGGCCGCAAGGCTGCCGTCGAGATGCGGGCGGACGCGCTGCTGATCGCCAACAGCTTCGAAATTCCCGGATTGGGCGTGGACCGAATCGTCGATGAAGATCCTGCCGCCCGCCCGCTCTTTGTGTACAGTTTTGCCGGTCGCCCCGGCAGAAATGGCCGCCCCGTCGGAGAAATGGCGCCGATTCCGGTCGCAGTTCCCGCCGACGCCGCCGGCCTGATCGCTGAATAATCAGCTTTCGGAAAACGTCATTCGGGCAGGGAGCACGAAAATGGCAGAAATCATCTGTGTCATCGGCAACAAGGGCGGCACCGGCAAGACCACGCTGTCGCACATGCTTTGTCAGGGGCTGGGGCTGCTGAACCAGCGATCGGTCTGCGTACTCACCGATCTGGGTCGCGAACCGCTGGACCCCGAAGGCCGGCGCTACCTGACCGCCGACGCTCGATCACGCGAGGCACTGGCCAAGGTGGTCGAAAAAGTGCGCGGACTGAACAAATGGATGGGTGTCATCGACGGCGGCGCGAACCGCAGCGACATGGACCGTCATCTGTACAGTCTGGCGCACCTGGTGCTGCTGCCCTTCCGTGATTCGCACGAGGACATCCGCACCGTGAAGCAGGATCTGGAAACTTTCCCGCGCGCACTGGCCGTGCCGATGCAGTGGCCGACCAATCCGTGGGCACGCGAAGCCGCCGACCGCATGATAGAGAGCCAGCTCGGCAGCTACCGCACCCGCATCCTGGAACCGGTGTTCGCGATTTCGTCGTCCAAGCTGCTGCTGCAGAAGCGCATTCCGGACAATCTGCCGTCACCGCTGGCCAACGCCTGCCGCCGGGTCGCGGCACCCATCCTCGACATCTTGCGCATCGATCACGAGGACGTCGACATCGAGGCCGAAGACACGATGGAAGAGGGGGCACACGCACCGCTGCACCCGACGCCGGAAACAACGTCGGTCGGCACCACTCACTGACACGTGCAACTCGGTGCGCCGAATGGCGCACCGCTCAGACGGCGCCCGACCTGCGGCTGCCGTTCTGTGACAGCAGGGTCAGCAGCTGCGCACGCGAGCAGACCTTGAACACGCGGAAGATGCGCGTGACGTGCACCTTGACGGTGCCTTCGGCCAGACCCAGCGACTCTGCTACCTCGCGGTTGGAACGGCCTTCCACCAGCAGCGCCAGCACACGCGCCTGTGCATTGGTCAATCCGTGCTCGGCGCCCGAGGACGGCAGGGTGATGGCAGAAGTGCGGCCGATACGCGGCGCCGGGGTCCGTCTTTCGGGTGGTGTATACAGCCCGCCGCCGAGCACGGTACGCACCGCATGGATCAGCTGATCACCGGAATCCGCCTTCGATACGAAACCCGAGGCCCCCTGGCGCATCGCGCGGGAGACGGTGGTCCGGTCGCACAACCCTGAAACGACCACCACGGGCAGTGACGGATCCCGTTCGCGCAGCATGGCCAGCAGCGAAAAGCCATTCATGCCGGGCAGGATGAGGTCGGTCACCACCAGATCGAACTCGATGCCTTGATCGACGAGAGCGATCGCGCTGGCCGCATCCGGCGCCTCGACGACATTCCAGTCGCTCCCCAGCCGGGCCAGCGTCTGCGCCATACCTTCGCGCACCAGCGCGTGATCTTCGACAATGAGCAGACAGCTCAATCCCGGCTCCCATGAATGAATCGCCCGCAATGAATGCCTGGCCGTCGCTGACCGGGCCCGCACACGATACCTGCGGCGCTGTGCGCGCAGTCTACTTGCGCCGGCCGTCGCACCGGTTCACCCAGGCGGACTACGACCAAAGTGATACCGAATATTCCGAGCGCACGCAGTTTCGGACATCATGCCGACTTCGGGCGAATAGCCCGCCAGCCGCCTCCTCTGCAGAACCGACATGAAAATACTGATCGTCGATGATCACCCGCTGATCCGCGAAGCGCTGCGCCACGTGCTGCCGGGACT
>DATCUL010000342.1:0-5982 GCA_036567405.1 Methyloversatilis sp.
CTGCATGGCGGTGGTCGCCGGGATGCCGAAGCAGGCACCGGCTTCGCCGCTGACGTCGTCCGGCAGACGCACCGCCTGTTCTTCGGGCAGCGCGATGAATTCGGCCGCGGTGCCGTGCGGGCGGCCCCAGGCGCCGTTCCACAGCCAGACACGTTCGCCGATGCGCGTGCGGCTGACGCCGGCGCCGACTGCGTCGATGATGCCCATGCCGTCGCTGTGCGGGATGACCAGCGGAAAACCCATTGGGCGTGCGCCGGCGCGCGCCTTGACGTCGGACGGATTGACGCCCGACCACAGCAGCCTGACGCGGACTTCACCGGGGCCGGGTTCGGGCGTGGCGATCTCGGCCAGTTGCAGTACGGCTTGTGCCGGGCCGGTTTGTTCGTAGAAGGCAGCGCGCATGTGTGGGGTTTCCGTTCGGGTTGGCAATGATGTCCGACAAGGGATGGGGTGGGTCCGCAGGACCCGGCTGCGGATATTAACCAAGTCGCGCCTGCGGCTGGCGGTGCCGTGCATCGGTCGCGGCTGTCCGCGCGCCGGAGGCGGCGGCGAACGCAAGCCGGTTCTTGACCGCAAGGCGGGGAGGCCGCCGTGCAGCGGGCGGCAAGCCCGGGCGTGTCTCAGGCCGTTGCTGCGATGAGCGGCTGGGGTGTGGCGCTGCCGGCAGCCTGCGTGAGGCAGGCCGAACCCATGCGTCCCGCGGTCAGTGTCCAGCCGGATTCCACCAGATAGGTGACGCGCGGGAATTCGACCAGAGCCGGTCCTTCGACCGTCGTGCCTTCCGGCGTCGCGGCGTGGTCGTAGATGCGCGTGGGCAGGCGCCCGTCCGCCCGCTGGAAGGGGTAGATGCAGCCGGCGGGTGTGCCGGCGGGTTCGCAGGTTTCCGTTTCGTCGGGCTTGAGATCGACACGCCTGTGCTCGACACAGGACACCGCGCGGACGACCCGGATGCGATCGCAACCACGGGCCGGGCTGCTTCCGTCGCCGAAGCGCAGCGCGCAGCGGTCGCCGAAGATGGCCACCAGCTCCATCAGCTGGGCGGCCGAGTGCAGGTGGTGGAACGGGCTGACGACGGTGGTCCGGGTCAGCTGCTCGCCGTACTGCAGCTCGAATTCGACATGCACGCGGATGTCGGATTCGGTCGCGCCCTGCTGCAGCAGGAAGCTCGCCAGATCCTCCTCGCCGTACAGCTCCCGCGCCACGCGCGTCAGCGCGTCGGTGAAACATCGTGTCAGGTCGTTCGATTCGACCGCTGAGTTTGCCGGCGCAGCCGGTTCGCTGTCTCTGCGGGGGAAGAGCGGAACGATGCCCCCGTTGTCGATGTTGGCCCGTACTCGCATGAGCGTCTCCTCTGTTTTGAGGTCAGCTTAGGCGAGAGCGAGGGTGGGCGTCACCGCCCACTCGGGTAGTCGGCAGCGGCAAAAACGGGGGGGCTTGTGCATCGGTTCACGCGCGAGTGGCAGCTGGCGCACAGCTTTGGCGCGTGGAATCTGCGTTGGTCGATGATCCGCGACCGCATCGCGACCACGGGTCCCTCCTGCAGGGGGACCGTGACGCTTTTTGTAGGAGCGAGCCCTGCTCGCGATTCCGCATGTCAATCGGGCGCCAGCCGCCAATCCACGCCCGCATCGCGACCAGGGGTCGCTCCTACAAACATCGCGCCGGCCGTTACCCGGGCCACCCCATAAAACCGCGACGCCCCCCTCTGCAGGAGCGAGCCGTGCTCGCGATTCCACACGTTGGATCTGCGTCGATCGGCGGCAGGCGCAGGAAGCTCAGCCCGGCATGCCGCTGATCCGGCTCATCAGTGCGACGGCGTTGTGCACGCCGTAACGCTCCATCAGCTGCGCGCGTATCTTTTCCACGGTACGCGGACTGATGCCGAGTTCGCGTGCGCATTCCTTGGCGGTGCGGCCGCGTGTCATCGCCGACAGCACCTCGCGCTGACGGACGGTCAGCTTGTCCACGTCGCCGCTGGTGCGCAGCGGCTCGAACACCCAGGATGCCTGCCGGTAGGGGTCGGACCGGTCGAGTGCGCTGCCGACCACACGGAACCAGCGCAGCGTGCCATCGCTCAGCCGCATCAGCCGCTCGTCCTCGAAGGTACCCGACTTGAACAGTGCTTCCAGACCGCGCCGGCCGACCTGCTCGAACTCGCTGGTGGTCGGGTAGAGCATCAGCATGCTCTGGCCGATCAGCGCTTGCCTGGTGTAGCCGAAGCTGGCGGCGAAGCGGTCATTGCACCACTGGATCTGGCGCTGTGCGGTGAATACCATGCCCAGCGGGCACAGGTCGGCGGCCTGCAGGGCCAGTGTCTTGTCGGTCGTCACGGATGGCATGGGCGTAATTCTGCGACTGGCGGTGTGGTTCGGGCACGCCTAATGTATACCGGTTCCGCCGGCGCCTCCAAGGCTCCGGTTCCCGCCACCGAAGGCCGGATAACCGCGGCCGCCCGGAGAATGTCCATGATTGATCTGATCGGATTTGCCCACACCCCGTTTGCACGACGTCCGGATGCCGACGTCGAGAGCCTGATGGCCGAGGTCGCTGCTGCGGCGATCGCCGACGCCGGCCTCGAGGCGACGGACATCGATGCCGTGGTGGTCGGCCACTTCGGTGTCGGCATGAGCAAGCAGGGTTTCGTCGCCGGCCTGTCTGGCGGCCTGCTGCCCGGCCTGCGCTTCACGCCGGCGGTGCGCGTCGAGAACGCCTGTGCCAGCGGCAGCGCCGCCGTGCATCAGGGGGCTCAGGCGATCCGTGCCGGCACCGCGAAGCGCGTGCTGGTGATCGGCGTCGAAGTGATGTCGCAGCTGTCGACGCGCGAAGTCGGCAACGCGCTGCTGCGCGCCTCGTACTACAAGGAGGAGGCGGAAACGCCGGCCGGCTTCGCCGGCATGTTCGGCATGATCACCGACCGCTACGCCGAACGCTTCGGCGACCCGCGCGATGCGATGGCGCGCATCGCCTCCAAGAACCACACCAACGCGGCCCACAATCCGCTGGCGCAGTACCGCAATCCGCTCGACGTCGCCTTCTGCGCGACCGAATCCGAGAAGAACCCGCGCGTGGTTGGCCGGCTGCTGCGCACCGACTGTTCGCCGATCTCCGACGGTGCCGCGGCCATCGTGCTGTCGGCGCACGATGCGCACGATGTCAGCCGCCCCTTCGTGCGCCTGCGCGCGACGGCACAGGCCAATGACATCATGCCGATCTCGCAGCGCGACATGAGCGAGCTGACTGGTGCACGCGTCGCCTGGCAGCGTCTGATGGATTCGGCTGGCCTCACGCTCGACGATCTGGACAGTGTCGAGGTGCATGACTGCTTTACCACGGCCGAACTGATGATGTATGAAGCGATCGGCCTGACGTTGCCGGGCGAAGGTCATCGCGCGCTGGAAGAAGGCTGGGTATACGCAGGCGGACGTCTGCCGGTCAATCTGTCCGGTGGCCTGAAGACCAAGGGGCATCCGATCGGCGCCACCGGCGTGTCGATGCACGTGATCAGCGCCTGGATGCTGCTCGGCCGCTTCCGTGCCGATGTGCTGCCGGATGCCCGATTCGCAGGTATCTTGAACATGGGCGGCGCCAGCGTCGCCAACTACGGTTCCATACTCGAACGCGTCCAGTAAAAAACAAGAGGAGACAACGCGCATGAATATCGCCAACTGGCTGCAACGCACCGCCCAGCAGTATCCCGATCGTCCCGCGATCGCCCTCGGCCGTGAAATCCTGTGGGATTACCGCGGCTTCGCCGCCAGCGCCGCGCGCTGCGCGACCTGGCTCAAATCGCAGGGCCTGCAGCCGGGAGACCGGGTGGCGCTGTTCATGTACAACTGTCCCGAATATCTGCCGCTGATCTGGGGCGCCTGGTGGGCCGGTGTCGCGGCGGTGCCGATCAACGCCAAGCTGCATCCGAAGGAAGCGGCCTACATCTGCACGCACAGCGGCTCGAAGCTGGTGTTCTGCGGCGACGACGTGGCGGCGGAACTGCAGACCGTGCTGCACGAATCGGGCAGTGCCGCGCAGGTGCTGACCGATTTCGGCTTCCTGCGTGACGACACGCTCGCGCTGTCGGCGATCGAACCGCGCGCCGATACCGATCCGGTCTGGCTGTTCTACACCAGCGGCACGACCGGCCGTCCGAAGGGCGTGAATCTGTCGATGCGCCAGCTGCGCTGGACCTGCATGGGCTATCTGAGCACGGTGCAGACGATCGCACCGGGCGACGTGGCGCTGCACCCGGCCCCGATGTCGCACGGCGGCGGCCTGTTCCACCTGCCGTACGTGATGCAGGCCGGCATCAACGTGGTGCCGGAATCGGGCGGCTTCGAGGCGCAGGAATGCCTCGACCTGGCCGCCTACTGGACCGAGGCGTCCTTCTTCGCGGCGCCGACCATGGTGCGCCGCCTGACCGACGCGGTGAAGAAGAGCGGCAAGCGCCCGACCGGCCTGGCCACCATCTGCTACGGCGGCGGCCCGATGTACCTGGCCGACCTGGACGAGGCGCTGGAACTGATCGGCCCGCATTTCGCGCAGATCTACGGTCAGGGCGAATGCCCGATGATGATCACAGTGATGCCGCGTCACATGATCAACGACACGACCCAGCCGAACTACCGCGAGCGTCTGGCGTCGGTTGGCTATGCGCAGACCATGGTCGAGGTGTCCATCATCGACGCCGACGGCCGCGAACTGCCCGCCGGCCAGACCGGCGAGATCCGCGTGCGCGGCGAGCCGGTGATGAACGGCTACTGGAACCAGCCGGAAGCCACCGCATCGACCATCGTCGACGGCTGGCTGCACACCGGTGACGTCGGCCGGCTCGATGCCGACGGCTTCCTGACGCTGCTCGACCGCAGCAAGGATCTGATCATCAGCGGTGGCAGCAACATCTATCCGCGCGAAGTGGAAGAGGCGCTGCTGACGCACGAAGGCGTGGCGGAGGTCGCCGTGATCGGCCGGCCCGACCCCGAGTGGGGCGAAGTCGTGGTTGCGTTTGTCGTCACAAAACGCACAATGTCGGCCGCGGAACTCGACGCGCACTGCCTGGAACAGATCGCACGCTTCAAGCGGCCCAAGTGCTACACCTTCGTCGATGAGCTGCCCAAGAACAATTACGGCAAGGTCCTGAAGACCGCACTGCGAGAACTGGACGCCAAAAAGGAGACCTGATGACCGCTGGACCGTCGACCCTGCGCAGCCGCCGTGCGCCATGCCGCATGGCGTGGCACACGGCCTAGCAGGGTCCATGGCAAAGGGCGGGCATCAACCGGATCGGCCCCGGCTGATCGCGACCAAGTTCCGGGCGCCCGCGCGCTCGGGTGCACTGCTGACGCGCCAGCACCTGCTGGAACAGCTCGAGGAGCGGCGCGACCGCAAGCTCACGCTGATCCACGGCCCGGCCGGATTCGGCAAGACCACGCTGGCCATCCAGTGGCGCGAACGGCTGCAGGCGCATGGTGCCGCCGTGGCCTGGCTGAGCATCAGCCGCGACGACAATTCGCCCGGCCGCTTCCTGACCTATCTGGTGGAGGCCGTCAGGGTGGGCGAGCCGTCGATCACGCTCGACGTCATCTCGCTGCTCGAAACCAAGGCGGAACAGGCGGCTGACATCGTCGTGGCCGACCTGGTCAATGAATTCGCGTCGATCGAGCGCGATGTCTACCTGATACTCGACGACTGGCACCTGATTCACGAGCATGCGGTGCGCGACGTGGTGTCCTTCCTGCTCGACCACGCACCGCCCGGCTTCCATCTGGTGCTCATCAGCCGCGAGCGGCCCGCTCTGCCGCTGGCCCGGCTGCGGGTGGACGACCAGCTGACCGAAATCGCGGCGTCCGACCTGCGCTTCAGCGTCGGCGAGTCGCGTGCCTTCCTGTGCGACGTCAATGAGCTGAGCTTGGACGACGGCGACGTGCATTCGCTGTGGAACAGCACCGAAGGCTGGGTTGCGGCGCTGCAGCTGGCGCTGCTGTCCAGATC